>JADIMX010000118.1 GCA_017694425.1 Candidatus Fimicola merdigallinarum | reverse complement strand
GTATGTCTCGTGGGCTCGGAGATGTGTATAAGAGACAGATTTTAAAGAATATGAGATAATCGTTGTTGATGACGGAAGTAGTGACGGTACAGGTAATATTGTTTCTCGTATGAATATAGAAAATTTGAGAGTGATTTCATATGATAAAAATAGAGGAAAAGGATATGCCGTAAGACAGGGTATATTTGCATCTAAAGGTGATTATATTTTCTTTACAGATTCTGACCTTGCCTATGGAGTGGAGGTTATAAAGCCTGCATACTGTAAAATGAAAAAGGAAAAGGGCGATGTTATTATAGGCTCAAGAAAGCTTTCGGAAGATGGATATAAAAATTATCCTTTAAAAAGGCTTTTGGCATCAAAAATATTTTCGTTTATAACAGGTCTTATTTCTGGTCTTTCCTATGATACACAGTGTGGTTTTAAAGGATTTAGGAAAGATGTAGCTATAAAAATATTTGAAAACTGTGTTATAGATAGATTTGCTTTCGATTTTGAAGCTATGATAGTTGCAAAAAAAATGGGCTTTAATATTTTAGAAATAGGAGTTTCTATTATAAATCATAGAGAGTCTAAAGTTAATATATTTAAAGACAGTATAAATATGCTTAAGGATATTTTTAAGGTTAAAATAAGCACAGAAAAAAGGATAAAGGAGATAATCTGATATGGATTTTTTATCTCAAAAAAAGGACTTGCTATTGACTTATACAGCAGTTTTTCTTCTTTTTTTTATAAGATTTGTTTACTACGGTTTCGAGTACTATCCACAGTTAGATGATTATATACAGTATTATAGTTATAGACAGTTTTTAGGTACTGTACCTGAAATAATTGAAAAACTTGGGCTTTTTTCTGCAAGACCTATTGCAGGATTTATGGATATTACGGTTTGGAATTTCTTTTTTAGTAAAAATATGATTTTTGGTGTAATGATACTTTCCCTTATGTATACAGCATCAGCTTTTTTGCTTAAAAAGTCATTTTCTAATATATTTACTGTAGGCAATTTGTTTATAGTTTTGTATACCTTATTGCCTCTAGGTTTTGAGGGGACTTATTGGGTTAGTGCATCATCAAGGGTTGTTGTGGGTATGTTTTTTGCATCACTCAGCATATACTTTTTTTCTGAGTACTGCCAAGGTGGTAAAGTATATAATATTCCTCTTTTTATGATTTTTCAGTTAATAACATTCGGGTTTTATGAACAGGCAATAGTTTTTTCTATAACTATAACTTTTTTGTTTGTTATATATGAATTTTTTAATAAGAATAAAAGAGGGTTTTTTGGTTTTCTCACCTTTGTAAATGTAGGTATATTTGTGGCTTTTACATCTTATTTTAAGACAAGTTCACTTTATTCTCAAAGAATGGAGATTATGCTACCTAATAAAGAGGGATATTTTGATGTGTTTTTGCCTGATATAATGGGGCAGTTTAAAGAGGTGCTTATAAATGGCAACTTTTATACTATATACAAAGGATTTCTTAGAGGTGCTAACATAATATTTTTGGATAAAGGTTTTTTATATTTGATTTTCGTAATACTTATTTGTGCATTTTTGTATACAATGGAGAATGATATTGAAATAAATAAACCTATAATAGCTATTGTTTTTGGTGTTCTTCTTTTTATTGCACCACTTACACCTTTTTTAGTTCTAGGTAATCCTTGGTTTTCCTTTAGAGGGGCAGTGCCATCATTTGCTGGATTTTCCTTAGTTTTAGATACTATTTTTAATTTATGTATAAGAAATACAAAGGTTAGAGGTATTGTAATATCCTTTGTTATTTTTATTTTCTCTGTTTCGGCTGTATCCGAAATACACGATTATAGAGAAAATAGCATTAAGGATAAAGAGATTGCTATGGCCTATATTGATGCTACAAAGGATATGGACGATAATTTTCGTGTAGGTATTTTTAATGTAAATGAGTTTAATGTGAAAGACCAAAATTATAAATATCACGAGCATATAGCTAGTGTTACAGCTGGTGAATGGTCATTTTTAGGGGCTTGTAGATACTTTTTAAAAGATTTTAATATACCTACACCTGTGCCTTTATCCACAAATGAATACGTTCATAGACCCTACAACAGTAGCGAAAGAAACTTAGAAAGTTTTGACAGACTTTTATGGTACGACGGCGATAGTATGAAAGAAGTAAAAGCTACAAAAATAGGTGATGATGACTATATTATAGAGGGCGAAAAGGTCTATGGTACTGTTTACAATTACGGTGGATACGGAGTTTTTAGATGGGAGTAAGTTTTATGGAGTTTATAAAAAAACTTATAATTGCTTTTGATATAAGAAAGTTTATTAAGTTTGGTATGGTTGGTGTTTTAAATACCATTATAGACATTTTTAGCTTTTTTATTTTAAATGTAGTTTTTGGTATAGGGGCATATGTTTCTCAGATACTGTCATTTATAATAGCTACAATAAATAGCTTTTTATGTAATAAGTACTGGACGTTTGAAAAGAAAAATCCTATTGCAGGAAATGAAGTTTTTAAATATATTATAGTTAAGTGTTGTTATCTTGCAGTTTCTTTATGTATGTTAGGGCTTTTTAAAAATTTATTTAATTTAACACCTATGGTTGCTAAGTTTCCGGCAACTTGTATGATGATAGGTTTTAACTATTTGGCAGATAAGTTTTGGGTATTTAAATAGGGGTGATTTTTTTGAAGTTTGTAACATTTGAGATTAACGAAGAAAGATTTGCAGGGATTTTATCTGATGATAGAAAGACTGTAAATAAATTAATGGTATACGAAAATGTATTTAGTGATATAGGTGAATTAATTGAATACTTTAAGTTTGATACAATTTCAAATTTAGATAGAATTAGAAAGTCAGAAGAAAAATTTAATATTGAAGATGTTAAAATATTAGCACCGATACCATTTCCAAAGCAAGATATTATATGCCTTGGTATAAATTATATGGCACACGCAGAGGAGTCAGCGAGATATAAAAAAGAGGATTTTGGTGGCAAAAGAGAGTATGCTGTATATTTCTCTAAAAGGGTTAATGAGGCAATAGGTGACGGGGATTATATAGATGGTCATTTTGATATAGTTGATAGCCTTGACTATGAGGCGGAGCTTGGCGTTATAATAGGTAAAGACTGTAAAGATGTTTCTAAAAATGATGCTTTTTCATACGTTTTAGGCTATACAGTTATAAATGATGTGAGTGCTAGAAATCTTCAGACACAGCATAAACAATGGTACTTTGGTAAAAGCCTTGATGGGTTTACGCCTATGGGACCTTGTATTGTAACGGCTGATGAAATAGGAAACCCACCGGTTTTAGATATATGTTCTAGGGTAAATGGTGAGGTTAGGCAGAAAAGTAGAACTGATTTATTTATATTTGATGTTCCACACGTTATAAGTGAGCTTTCAAAGGGTATGACTTTAAAAGCAGGTACAATAATATCTATGGGTACTCCAGCCGGTGTTGGAATGGGATTTGTGCCACCTAAGTTTTTGAAGTCTGGTGATGTTGTGGAATGTGAAATTGAAAATATCGGTTGTATAAAAAATATAGTTAAATAGAGAGGAGAATTTTATATGTTAAAAGAGGGAGATATAATGCCGGAATTTTCTCTTGTGGGAGATGACGGTAATAAATACACAAATGAGGATATGAAAGGTAAAAAGACTGTTATATACTTCTACCCAAGAAGTAATACTCCAGGTTGTACTAAGGAGGCACAGTCATTTCAGAGAGTTTATGAACTTTTATTGGAAAATGGCATAAATGTATTTGGTATAAGCCCTGATAAATCAGCTACACAGTTAAAGTTTAAAGAGAAGTACGAGCTTCCTTTTACATTGCTTTCTGATGTGGATAAGAGCATTGCAGATAAGTTTGGTGCTTATGGGGAGAAAAAACTTTATGGTAAAGTTTCTATGGGTATTATAAGAAGTACATTTGTTTTTGATGAAAATGGTGTGGTTATAAAAGTATATCCAAAGGTAAAAACAGCAGAACACGGAGAGGAAATTGCGAAATTCTTCGGTTTAATGGATTAAGTATTTGGCTATACAGATTAAATTCTGTATGGCCTTTTTTACTTAGTGGATAAGTTAGGATGAGTGATAAAGTGATGTTGGTTGAGGATATAATGGATAAGTATTAAACTTGAATAGTTGTAGGTTAGGTATTATTTTTATGGTGTAGCAGATATAAATGATAAAGATATGAAATTTAAAATAGATTATCAACTAGGATTATTATTTAAAATTGAGTTTAAAATGATTAATGAAGTTAGATTAAAGGTGATTGGGATAATGTTTTAATAAATAGGTAAGTATTAAATTTGAATAGTTGTAGATTATGTATTATTTTTTATTGTATAGCAAATATAAATGATATAAGTATGAAAGTTTAAAAATAAATTGTAAACTAGGATTATTATTTAAAACCGAGTTTAAAATGGTTAGTTAAGGTAGTTTGAAAGAGTTTGGGATAATGTTTTAATAAATAGGCAAGTATTAAACTTGAATAGTTGTAGGTTAGCTATTATTTTTATTGCGTAAAAGATATAAATGATAAAGGTATGAAATTTAAAATAAATTATTAACTAGGATTATTATTTAAAACCGAGTTTAAAACGGTTAGTTAAGGTAGCTTAAAAGAGTTTGGGGATATATTTTAACAGATATCCGTAAATTTTAGTGTGAGTTGGATTATAAAAATAGTTATGATAAAATTTATAACTTAGGAATTTAATTTTTCCTAATGTGGTACAAACTAGGATAAATATATAAATGATATTATGAATTTATTAAGGTTAGCAATATATTTTGGCATTATCTGTACTGTTATATATATTGACTAAGAATTGAAAACTTATTAAGATAAGAGTATTTCGCATAGTGAATTTATTTATTAAGATTAAGAGTCTATATTAGGGAGAGAAACTATATTAATATATATTAGAAATTTACTTAATGAAAATAAGTTAAATATAATAACATTTATTATGCTTTTGAAGTTTCATTAAAATTTATAAATAAAAACCCTACCGAGTATATCGGTAGGGATATTTTATAAAATTATTTATTCTGGAATACGATTCTTGCAGATACAACACCATCTATGTTTTTAAGCTCGTTCATAAGCTCCTCTGCTTTATCGCCTAAGTTATCTGTATCTATAAGGTTGTATGCCCACATACCTTTACTTGCGTTAACCATATTGTCGATATTGATATTTTCTTTAGCAAAAACGCTTGATATAGAACCAATCATATTAGGTACGTTTTTGTTAGTGATAGAAATTCTTGTTTTTCCGTTGTATGGTATTTCACAGTTAGGGAAGTTTACAGAGTTTCTTATAATTCCGTATTTAAGGAAGTCTATAAGCTCAGCACTTGCCATTACTGCACAGTTTTCTTCACTTTCAGGAGTTGAAGCGCCTAAGTGTGGTGTTGTTATTACATTGTCACGTTCAATAAGCTCTCTCATTGGGAAGTCTGTTACATAGTATGAAAGAGTTCCGTTTTCAAGTGCTTCTATAACTGCCTCAGTTTCAACAAGCTCTCCTCTTGCGTAGTTTAATAATGTAGCACCTTTTTTAACTTTGCTAAAAAGCTCTTTGTTAAATGTATTTCTTGTAGCATCATTAAGTGGAACGTGTATAGTCATATAATCACTCTGTGATACAAGTTCATCAAGAGAAGATGCTTTATTAACGTGGCTTGAAAGACTCCAAGCTGCGTCTATTGAAAGGTATGGGTCGTAACCTATAACATTCATACCGAGTTTCTGTGCCACGTTTGCAACAAGAACACCGATAGCACCAAGACCGATAACACCTAATGTTTTACCCTGTATTTCAGGACCAACAAACTGTTTTTTTCCTGCCTCAGTAAGTTTATCAATATTGCCTTCTTCATCTTTTAATGCTTTTGTCCAAGCTATACCTTTTGGTAAATTACGAGATGACATAAGAAGTCCAGCTATAACAAGCTCTTTTACAGCATTTGCATTTGCACCAGGAGTGTTAAATACAACTATACCTCTTTTTGAACATTCATCAATAGGAATGTTGTTTGTTCCGGCACCAGCTCTTGCAATAGCTTTTACGCTTTCTGGTATTTCCATCTGGTGCATATCGAAACTTCTTAAAAGAATACCGTCTGGATTTTCTATTGTATCTGAAACCTGAAATTCGTGTTTAGAAAATCTGTTAAGACCTTTTTCAGCTATATTATTAAGTGTTCTAATATTATACATTTTTATAACCTCTCTTATTTGTTTTTGGCTTCGAATTCTTTCATAAATTCAACGAGGGCTACTACACCTTCACGAGGCATAGCATTATATATACTAGCTCTCATACCGCCTACTGTTCTATGACCTTTAAGGTTTACAAGACCTCTTTCTTTAGCCTCTTTTATGAATTTTTCGTTAAGCTCTTCTGTTGGAAGAACGAAAGGAACATTCATAAGTGAACGGTCTTCTTTAGCTACTGTTCCTCTAAAAAGTTCTGATTCATCAAGGAAGTCATAGAGAATTTTAGCTTTTTCTTCATTTATTTTCTGCATAGCAGAAACGCCACCCTGTCTTTTAACCCAGTCGAATACAAGTCCAGCAAAGTATATACCGTATGTAGGTGGTGTATTGTAAAGTGAATCATTTTTTGCGTGGATATCGTATTTAAGCATTGTTGGTGTAAAGTCCATTGCGTTTCCAAGAAGGTCTTCACGAATGATTACTATTGTTACACCGGCAGGACCTAAGTTTTTCTGAGCCCCTGCAAATAAAAGACCAAATTTTGTTATATCTACTTTTTCTGAGAGTATGCTTGATGACATATCTCCAACAAGAGGTACATCTCCTGTATTCGGAAGTGTAGTGTATCTTGTGCCGTAAATAGTATTGTTAAGTGTTATATAGAAGTAATCGGCATCTTTGTCGAATTTACTTTCGTCAAGTTTTGGAATGTAGGAGAATGTTTTATCCTCGCTACTTGCAACAACATTTACTTTTCCATAACGTGAAGCCTCTTCGATAGCTTTTTTTGACCACTGTCCTGTGTTTACATAATCAGCCTTATTATTTTTGTTCATAAGGTTTAATGGAATCATAGAAAACTGTGTTGAACCGCCACCCTGAAGGAATAACACTTTGTAATTGTCTGGTATTTCCATAAGCTCTCTAAGGTCAGCCTCAGCTTTTTTAATTATAGCTTCATAATCCTTAGAACGGTGGCTCATCTCCATAACTGACATACCTGTATCACCGTATGATACAAATTCTTTCTGTGCCTGTTCAAGTACTTCAAGTGGAAGCATTGAAGGTCCAGCAGAAAAATTATAAACTCTTTTCATTTCAACTAACCTCCGATATTGTTATATTTTTAACTATATTATTACAGTTGTTTATAATTTAATT
>JADIMX010000117.1 GCA_017694425.1 Candidatus Fimicola merdigallinarum | reverse complement strand
TTTATATTCCTTTTTACATAAAAATAACCTCGTTTATTAGATAATACAGTATATATACTATCTAATAAATAAGGTTATTTTACATTATCGTTACTTTTTATTTTTTTAGTGCCTTTTCTAAATCTATGGTTTCTGGCAAAGTTATTTCTTTTATTGGAATTTCTTTGTTGGAAATCATAGCTGTAAAAATAGAACTGTAAAGTTTATTTACATTTTTCTTCCAGTTTGAGCACATTAGCCTTGCCTGTTCTTTTGTGGGAACAGAAACGTTGATTTCCATAAGGCAAACACCTTCGCTGTCGTATATACCACATTTTACGCTGTATTCGTTGTTAAGCTCAAGGAAGTAGTTGGCTGTAACTTCGTATTCAGCTTTTATCCTTTTGCCGTTTTCGTGAACATATGTGATAATATCATTTTTGGCAGCCGGTGAAATATGTTTTATAAATATACTTAACACCTCAGTACCCTCATCAGTTAAAGAATAACGAGTTGTATTATTCTCTTTCTGTTGGTCAAGAAATCCGGATTCAACAAGCTCCGAAAGATACTGCTGTGCATTAAAATAATTTATGTAGTTTTTCTCTAAGAGAAACTGACATATTTCGCTATTTGAAAGTGCGATACCCATTTTTTCAACTAAATAAAGTATTATAAGCTTATCTTCTGCAAGTCTTCGTAGCTTATTAGACATTTTAAAACACTCCTGCTTATATAAAAATACATTTTAGCTATACTATTATATAATATTTTTTCTACATAGACAAACAAAATTCTATAAATTTTTTAAATTTTTTCCTTGATAAGAGTTACGTTCTCTCATTTTTTTGTGTATAAGATTTAGTGTACCTCTTTTATCAAGACTCCAAAGTGGCTCTACAAGATTTTCACGACTTCCATCACCAGTTAATCTATGTATAACTACATTTTCGGGAATTAGCTCCAAAGCCTCTATAACTAGGTCAGTATATTCATCTTGGCTAAGAATAGGAAAGAGGTTATTATTGTAGTATGCGTAAAGTTTTGAATTAGATAACACGTGTAAAAGCTGAAGTTTTATACCGTCTATGCCTAAGCTTGTAACATACTTAACTGTGTTTAGCATATCTTCCTTTGTTTCATTTGGCAGTCCAAATATTGTGTGGACTACAACAGGTATATTTCTTTTTTTAAGTTCATATACTGCTTTTTCAAAGACATCATTTTTATAACATCTGTTTATAAACTCTGCTGTATTTTCCTTTGAGGTTTGAAAACCAAGCTCCACCCACATATAAGTTTTGCTGTTAAGTTCTTCTAATAAATCTAAAACATCTTCGGGTAAACAGTCAGGGCGAGTTGCTATTGCTATACCACAAATATTTTCACATTCTAGGGCAGAATAATACTTTTCACGCAATTCAAAAACGGGAGCATATGTATTTGTGAAAGATTGAAAATAAGCAAGGTAACTAGCGTCTTTCCATTTTTTACTGGTCTGACTTTTGCCTTTTTCTATCTGATTTTTAATCATAAGGCTTCTGTCTTCAGCAAAATCTCCAGAACCCTTTTCGCTACAAAATATACAGCCACCAAATCCGGCTTTTCCATCTCTGTTAGGGCAGTTAAAACCACCGTCTATGGATATTTTCGCAATTTTTTTACCAAAATGCTTTTTTAAATGATAGTTTAAAGAATTATAAGGCTTGTCACCCCAAAGCATTTTTATATACCCCCTTAAAAAGTTTTTAGATTTATACTATATTTTAAATTTTTTGTATCATAAAGTCAAAGTTTAAATTTTCTTCTCGTATCTTTTGGCAAAGAGCAACTAATTTTTGCCATTGTAAATCTGATTTTATAAGCCTAATCTCTTTCAAAAAATTCACTTTGCATTGATGTTTAAATTTTTCGCATAAATTTTCGGCTTCCTCGTAGGAGGTACTATAAAATGCGTCCATAAATATATTGTGGCTTATTTCTGTTAGTGAAAAAGGTATACAGTTTTCTATTTCATCTATAAGGCTTTTTAAAGTAGTGTTTTCTATTTTTTGATTTTCCATATAGGAGTAAAAAGCGTCTTCGTTTATAAATACTACGTTTCGTATATCGCTGTAAGGATAATCCCAAATAAAGTTTCCGATTTTAAAAAGTACTTGATTTAATCTATCTGATGTAACAGAATTTTTCATATAAACAAACCTCCTTGTAAATAATAATATTTGTATTAAACTTAAAAATACACTCTACAATAGGTGGAAATTTGTTCGCTTATAAGAAACATTTATAAAAAGTATAAGATACTTTCTATTGAATAATGTGTAGGTTTAGTACTATAATAGGTTTGTAAGAAAACTCTTAAAATTATTAACATTAAAAAGAACGGAGGAGTAAAGAATGTCATATATTGATAACGTATTATCTGGAGTTATAGCAAGAAATCCAGCTCAGCCAGAATTTATTCAGGCAGTTGATGAGGTTTTAAATTCATTAAGACCTGTAATCGACGCAAATCCTAAATATCAGGATTTAAACCTTATTGAAAGAATCGTTGAACCTGAAAGACAGATTATTTTCAGAGTACCTTGGGTAGATGATAATGGTAAAGTTCAGGTTAACAGAGGATATCGTGTACAGTTTAATAGTGCAATAGGACCATACAAAGGTGGTCTTCGTTTCCACCCATCTGTAAACTTAGGTATAATTAAATTCTTAGGTTTTGAGCAGATTTTCAAAAATTCTCTTACAGGTCTTCCTATCGGTGGAGGTAAAGGTGGTTCTGACTTCGACCCTAAAGGCAAGAGTGATAGAGAGGTTATGGCATTCTGCCAGAGCTTTATGACAGAGCTTTACAAACACATTGGTGCTGACGTTGACGTTCCTGCTGGTGATATCGGTGTTGGTGGACGTGAAATCGGTTTCCTTTACGGACAGTACAAGAGAATTACAGGACTTTATGAAGGCGTTTTAACAGGTAAAGGCCTTACATACGGTGGTTCTCTCGCTCGTACAGAGGCAACAGGTTTTGGTCTTATCTACATTGTAGAAGAAATGCTTAAAAATGCAGGCAATAGCCTTGAAGGAAAAACAGTTGTTATATCAGGTTCAGGTAACGTTGCTTTATATGCTTGTAAAAAAGCTCAGGAAAAAGGTGCTAAAGTTGTTACACTTTCAGACTCAAATGGCTGGATTTATGACAAAAATGGTATCGACTTTGAAGTTGCTAGAGAAATCAAAGAAGTTAAGAGAGGCCGTATAAAAGAATACCTTGAGTACCACAAAGACGCTGAATACCACGAGGGTAAAGGTGTTTGGACAGTACCTTGTGACGTTGCTCTTCCTTGTGCTACACAGAATGAGCTTAATGAAGAAGATGCAAAAACACTTGTTGCTAATGGCTGTATAGCTGTTGGTGAAGGTGCAAATATGCCTTCAACTAAAGAAGCTATTGAAGTATTCCTTGGAAATAAAGTTTTATTTGCTCCTGCTAAAGCTGCTAATGCCGGTGGTGTTGCTACATCAGCTTTAGAAATGAGCCAGAACAGTCAGAGACTTTCTTGGACATTTGATGAGGTAGATGCAAAACTTAACGGAATTATGGTTAACATCTACAAAGAAATGGCAGAAGCTGCTAAAGAATACGGTATGGAAAACAACTTTGTTGCTGGTGCTAATATTGCTGGTTTCCGTAAAGTAGCAGACGCTATGCTTGCTCAGGGAATTGTTTAATTAATATAGACAATTAATTTACTAAAGATAAAGTGTGTATAAATTTGAAATACCTCTGATTATTCAGGGGTATTTTTTATTGTTTATTAATAAAACCTCCGGTTAGGTGGGTGGTTAGTACAGGTTTTAACGGAGTGATAATTAAAAAAACTCTGCAATATAAAAACGGCTACTAACTGAAAATATAAAATATCATAAATGTAAAATCAAATGAATAAAAAATATTCAGATAACTTGAATACAAAGTGGAACTTTAAATATCATATAGTATTTGCACCAAAATATAGGGCGTAGGAGATATATGGAAAGTTAAAAGTATATATAGTAAAAAAATAATAATAATCTTGTTTAAAGGTAAGGTTGTTAAAATAATAGAGGTAGAAGTTTGTAAAGATAATATACATATTTTATTAAAAATACTACTCTATTTAAGTACATCATAATTTATGGGATATTTAAAAAGTAGCTTAATGACATTTGATAGGCATTTTGGGTGCAGAGGATATTATTTATATAAAATACAATAAAAGAATACATAAAAAATCAATTAGATAGATGACCGAATAAGTTTAAAAGAACATAGCCCCATTTATTGGTGGTGAAAGTGATTAGGAAAAAAATAGCTAATTTTAGTAAAAGCCAAGAATAGTATAATTGTCAGACAATTAGAAGTTTACAAAGAGAAAAAGCCCTATAAGGGTTTTGAATTTAAAAAGATATTCATATAAGTTGTTGAGTTTATGTAGATAAAGGTGTTTTCTTGCTTTAATATTGTTGATAACATAATTTGGGAATTAGGCAACCTATAAAAAAGCGGTGTATATTTTATTAGTAAAACTAAATATATTTGGTTAGTTATGTATTACGGAGCGAATTTAAGTTTTTAGAAATATTTTTAATCTATCCGTATAAAAATAAAAACCACCGAATATTATCGGTGGCATAAAACTTATTTTGTAGGTATAATCTCAATCCAGTAGTTGTCAGGGTCGTTTATAAAGTAAATTCCCATATCCTCATTGTTAAAGCAAACGCAACCCATTTCAGAATGTTTCTTGAATGCACCTTCATAATCATCAGTCATAAATGCAAGGTGGAATTCGTTTTCACCTAAGTTATAAGGCTCTTTTCTATCTCTAAGCCAAGTAAGTTCGAGAGAGAAATTACTGCTACCGTCACCCATATATACAAGTATAAAGCTACCGTCACTAGCTTCTTTTCTTCTAACCTCTTTAAGACCTAAAGCCTCCTCATAGAATTTAATGCTTTTTTCAAGGTCAAGTACATTGTAATTGTAGTGGTTAAATTTAAAATCCATTTATAATACCTCCTAATATTTAAAAAAGTGTAAGCTGTTCTCCGTTTTCATATGAAAACTCAGATAACTTTATCTTAATTATATCATTATAGTTTAATGGAACACCATATTTTTTTGCAGAGTTTTTTACTAAAATAGCTATTTTAGTTTTATAATCTTTATCAATACTACCATTTTTATAAAGATTTATATACTTTTCTTCTAGGTTAGGAAAGTTTTCTTTTATAAAATTAATGTAATAAGGCTTTGTACTACCTCTTAGATTTAGCATATCGCTTACAACGTAGTCAGCACCAGAAAGGCTAACACTCCTAAAAAACTCATCAATTTGATTAGCACTATCGGTTATAAATGGTAGAATAGGCATCATATATACGCCGACAATAGCATTAGTATTTTTCAATTCTTGTATAACGTGAAATCTTTCGCTTATAGTGGAGGCTCTAGGCTCTACAATTTTAGATATACTATCATCACAGCTATTTATAGATAAATTTATGTTTGTAAATGCAACTTTAGATAATTCATCAATTAAATCTATATCTCTAAGTACTAGTTTTGATTTTGTAGGTAGTACTATTGGAGTTTTATACCGTATAAGTAGCTTTAAAATTTCCGGCATAAGTTTATATTTTTCTTCTATATGTTGATAGCTATCGCATACATTACCTATATTTATAACATCTCTTTTCCATTTGCTAGATGAAAGTACCTTTTCAAGCTTTTCAACTATATTTTTCTTTACATAAATATCATTGAAAAAGTCCCCAGCAAGATATTCGTGGGAATACCTTGCATAGCAGTAGGCACATTTATGAGAGCAACCACGATACACGTTTAACTCCCATTTAAAAGGCATATTTTTATTTGCTAGATTTAAAGGGGACTTGCACTCTATCTCGTGTACTTTCATATGTTAGTGATGGTCGTGTCCACAGTCGCAGTCGTGGTGGTGGTGATGGTCGTGACCGCAACTACAATCGTGATGATGGTCGTGGTGGTGATGTAAATCCATAAGTCCCCAATCCTCGTCTTTTTCTTCTTCCGTTCTGTAATCGTAGCCGTTATCAGTAAATACCATACCACACTTGTCTACAATTAAAACCTTATGTTCAAAGTCTTTGGTATCTTCCATTGAACTTTTAACCATTTCTATAACCTCATCAACAGAAAGTGCAGGAGGAAGTGAGGCTAAAAGAAGTTGCATTGAAAGTTTTCTAACCTTTGACGGAAGATTTCCAAAGTAAGTTCTCATTGTAGATATAAATTCATCAAAGGCTTTGTTTTTAAACTCCATAGATGCGGGAGGAAGTGTTGTATCTATGTTGAAATTAAATAATTCATCATTTATATCACCATAGTACATACTTCTAACAAAGCTGTGACTCATAATACTTTTTGCTGTATCCTCTGAAAGATTATCAAAAGAGCCAACCTTTTCTATAATTTTAAGCTCTTCATTGCTTAACTGATTTGCCTTATCAATAATAGGCTCGAAAGCTAATTCAAGTCTTTCATTTAATGTGTCTATAAGGGCTAAGGCTGTATCTTTGTCAGTTTCTCCTGTTAATATCTCGCATACAGTGTAGTAAAGGTCGCTGTACTCAAAGTTGCCCTCTGTAAGCTCATCAAATGTAAAACAAGTATAGAAAAGTATTATAAGAGAATTTATATCGTTAAACATCTGTGAGAAGTAATCTTCTATATTGTTTAAAGTATCGAATACTGAATTAAAGTCTGTGTATTCCTCATCAAGCTCTACATCACTTAAATTTTCAGGTAATAAGTTTTTCTTTTCTGATAACCACTCGCCGATTTCAGGGAAGTATTTTCCATAGTTTTCCTGTCTTTCTGGGGCACAGGCAGATTCTATTGTCTTTAATGATATAGTTATAGCCTCCTCGGATTCGCCGTTAAAAGCTATGCTTAATGAATTTTTTATAATATCAAAATATTTATCCCTTGCCATTTTTAAAGGAATACATTTTAAAAGCTGTCCCATAAAATTTTTCTGCTGAATAGGGTCTTCGGCAGTAGTTAAAAACTGAACACAGTCATTGTAAAACATATCAAACTCAATTTTCTTTTCTGATACATTTTCCTCTCTATATTTTCTAACTGCTACTTCATCTGTAACAGGAACGGAGTAAATTCCCCAACTTGCAAAGTATCTATATATATTTTCGTATATTTTTACTATATCCTTTTTTATATCAAAGCAGTCTTCTAAAGATGCCTTTATCATATCTTTGTCGCCGTTTAATATATCTTTAAGTCTTATAGTATAATTCTTTATACCGTTTTTTAATTCTATTATATCGCTGTGTATATCGTAAGGTATTTTGTTTTCATCTCTATCTAAGTCTTCTAATTGGCTCATAAGAAGTAGTAAAAGACTTCCTATTGCCTCGTTGTATACATAGTCAGCAGATATTTTTTTAAGTCTTTCTTCTGTTTTTATATCAACCATTTGTGCCTTAAGCTCCTTTCAAAAAATTTGTTTTTTAGATTACAATATATTATAATTCAATATGAATTTAATAACAACAAAAATAGATAAATCGGAGAATATATAACTATGAAAAATAGAAGTATAATGCTACAAGGTACAGCGTCAAACGTAGGTAAGAGTATACTTTGCACAGCACTTTGTAGAATATTTACTGAGGACGGGTACGATGTAAACCCTTTTAAATCTCAGAATATGTCACTTAATTCATATATAACAGCAGAAGGTGGAGAAATGGGCAGGGCTCAGGTATCACAGGCAGAGGCTTGCTATAAGCTACCTCATACAGATATGAACCCTATACTTTTAAAGCCTTCAACAGATAAAAAATCTCAGATTATATTAAATGGTAAGGTTTTTGACAGTATGAAAGCTATGGATTACTTTAAATTTAAGCCTAGCTTAAAGCCGGAAATACAGAAAACATACAATAGATTACTTGAAAAAAGTGATATTGTTGTGCTTGAGGGGGCAGGTAGCCCAGCTGAGATAAATCTTAAAGATAACGACATTGTAAATATGGGTATGGCAGAAATGGCAAAAGCCCCTGTAATACTTGTAGGTGATATAGACAAAGGTGGAGTTTTTGCGTCACTTCTCGGGACAATAATGCTTTTGACCGAGGAGGAGAGAAAACGAGTTAAGGGTATTATTATAAATAAGTTTAGGGGAGATGTAGAACTTTTAAAATCTGGACTTGTGCAGATAGAGGAACTTACAGGTGTGCCTGTTTTAGGTGTTGTGCCTATGCTTGATGTGGATATTGAAGATGAGGATAGCGAGGCAGACTTTTTAAAATATTCTAAAAATAAAGATGGTGATATTGATATTGCTGTAATAAAACTTCCTTATATATCAAACTTTACAGATATAAATGCTCTTGCCCTTGAAAAAAATGTAAAAATAAGATTTGTAAATGGTGCAGATGAGCTTGAAAACCCTGATATTATAATACTTCCAGGGACAAAAAGTACAATGAACGGTCTTAAATTCTTAAAAGAGAAGAAACTTTTTGAAGGCATAAAAGAGTGCTACGAAAAAGGGTCTTTCGTATTTGGAATATGTGGTGGTTATCAGCTTATGGGAAAAACACTTTTTGACGAATATGGAGTTGAAAGTGATGAGAAAGAGGCTTGTGGCTTAGGACTTCTTGACGTTGAAACCTATTTCGAGAAAGAAAAGAAAACAGTATTATCTAAGGGAATTGAAAGTATATTTGGCGAAAGTGTAAAGGGATACGAAATACATATGGGTACAGAGAAAAAAGGTCAACAGGCAGAAAGCTTTATAAAAACTGAAAATGGTGTTGACGGCTGTATGGCTAATAACTTTAGAGCAGTAGGCACATACTTTCACGGTATATTTGACAATGGAGTTTTTACAAGAAAATATTTGAATATGGTTAGAAAATCAAAGGGGCTTAATGAGTATGAGGGAGAAATAGTAAATTTCTCTGATTATAAAGAAAGTCAGTATAAAAAACTTGCTAAAGAGGTAAGAAAAAGCCTTGATATAGAAAAGATATATAGAATTGTGAGGGAAGGCCTTTGATAAAGTTAGTATTAGCTCTAATAATAGATTATATTTTCGGTGACCCTTACAACTATCCCCACCCTGTAAAATATATAGGTAAACTTATATCATTTTTAGATAATAATATGAGAAAATTTTTCAAAAGCAAAAAAGGTTTAAGATTTGCAGGATTTTTAACTGTTATAATAACAGTACTTGCATCATTTTTTGCAGTTTGGGGTGTTAGCCATATTTTAAATAAAATTCACCCATTATTAAGTTTTGCTTTTGAGGTTATTATAATATGGAATTGTATCGCCCTTAGATGTCTTGAAAAAGAGGTTATGAAGATATATTACTCTTTAAAGGATAGAGATATTGAAAAAGCTAGAAAAGAAATATCTTACCTTGTAAGTAGGGATACTGAACAGTTAGACGAAAAAGGCATTGTAAAGGCTACAGTTGAAACAGCCTCAGAAAATATAACAGACGGTATAATTTCGCCTATAATATATATTATGATAGGTGGTGCACCTCTTGGTATAGCCTATAAAGCCATAAATACTCTTGACTCTATGATAGGATATAAAAATGAGAAATATATGGATTTTGGATTTTTCGGTGCAAAGCTAGATGATGTGGCAAACTTTATACCAGCCAGAATATCCGGTTTTGCTATGGTTCTTTTTGCCTTTATGACAGGGAAAGATTATAAAAACGGTTTTAGAATAATGATGAGAGATAATAAGAAAAGTAAAAGCCCTAACGCAGGTTGGACAGAAAGTGTTATTGCTGGAGTAATGGGTGTAGAGCTTTGTGGGGCTACATCATACTTTGGTAAAACTGTATATAAAGATACAATAGGCGATAATATAAAGGATATAAATTATGAAAATATAAAAACAACAGTAGATTTTATGTACGGTGCAACAGTTGTTGTTGTGACATTAGGCATAATAATAGCTTTTCTAATTTAAAGGAATGATTTTTAAATGAATTTTCACGGTGGAAATATATATGAATACAACGAGGATATTTTAGATTTTAGTTCAAATATAAATCCTTTTGGAGTTTCTAAAAAACTTAAAGACGAAATATATAAAAGAATGGACGAGGTAGCCAGATATCCTGATATAAATTATAAAAGATTAAAAGATAATGTGGCTAGATATTTAAGTGTTAGAAGTGATATGGTTACTGTGGGAAATGGTGCAGTAGATATTATTTATAGAGCAGTTTCTTCTATACCTAAAGATAAGGTTTTTATTATGGCACCGGCATTTTCCGAGTATAGGAAGTCTGCTGAAATGTCAGGAAAAGAGTATTTTGAAATAAGTGCCTTTGATTTTTCAAAAAAAGATTTTGATTGTGACTTTTTCGACAGAAATATAGAGGATAATTCAATTATAATAGTGTGTAATCCTAATAATCCTACAGGAAAAGCCATAGAAAAAGAGAGGATTTTAAAACTTTTAGATAGTGCAAAAGAGAAAAATTCTTTTGTAATACTAGATGAAACATTTATAGAGTTTACTTGTGATGAAGATAAGTACTCAATGGTTTCTAGCTGTCTTTACTATGATAATTTAATAGTTATTCGTGCTGTGACAAAGTTTTTTGGAATTGCTGGTATAAGACTAGGCTATGGAGTTTGTAAAAATAGTGATATAAACTTTAAAATAGAAAACAACTCTAAGCCTTGGGACGTAAATACTTTTGCTGTAATATGTTCTGACGTGGTTTTTTGGGATAATGAATATATAGAGAAAACTAGGGAATGGATAGATAGTGAAAGAAAGTTTGTGTATGAAAATATATCTAAAATTGCTGGCTTTGAAATATATGAAACAAACTCAAATTTCTTTATGATAAAGACAGAAGTTTCTTCTGATATAATTCAGAAAAAACTTTTAAAACATAATATACTTATAAGACAGCCGAAAGGATTTACAGGTCTTTCTAATAATTTTATAAGAGTTGCAGTTAAGGATAGATTAAGTAATGAGAAACTTATAAATGCGTTAAGGAGTGAATTTGTTGGATAGAAAAGGAAGAATATTAGTCCTTACAGGTGAAGGAAAAGGCAAGACAAGCTCGGCATTAGGTATGGTTATAAGAGCTTTGGGCTGGGGTAAAAAGGTTTGTGTACTTCAGTTTTTTAAATCACCTGAATACGAGTGTGGCGAAAGAATTTTCTTAGAAAAGTGTGGCGTTGAAATACACCCTTTGGGTATTGGTTTTTCTTGGTTAAAAACTGAGGAGGAACAGCGTGACGCCATAAGAAATGGTTGGGCGAAAACTCTTGAAAAACTTTCTTCGGACTATGATATGGTGGTAATTGATGAGATTATAAACGTTTTTTCTCAGAAAAATGTTAAGATAGATGATATATTAACTGAAGAAGATTTAAAAAATGCATTAGAAAAATATAGCGTTGATAAGGATATAATTCTTACAGGCAGAGGCTGTGGTGAAATACTTAAGTCAGTTGCAGACACAGTAACTGAAATGGTTAATGTTAAACACGGATATGAGGAGGGGCTAGAAGCCTGTAAGGGTATAGAATATTAGGAGGAGTTATGAAAATACCCAGATTTGTAATAGCGGGGACAAATAGTGGCTGTGGTAAAACAACTATAACATCAGCAATAATTTCAGCTCTTAGAAAAAGAGAAGTTAAAGTACAGCCATTTAAAATTGGCCCTGATTATATAGATACTATGTTTCACAGTTTTATAGCAGAGTGTGACGGAAGGAATATAGATTCCTTTCTTTTTAAGGAGGAAACATTAAAATACCTTTTTAGTAAAAATGGTGAAAATGCAGAAGTATGCGTTTGTGAAGGTGTAATGGGACTTTTTGACGGTATGGGAAAGACAACCAAGTCTAGTACTGCTGATGTTTCTAAAATAATAAAAGCACCTGTAATAATTGTTGTAAATGCAAAGGGAATGGCAGTTAGCATTGTTCCTATTATAAAAGGTTTTGTTGATTTCGATAGAAATCTAAATATAGCCGGTGTAATACTTAACAATGTAAAAAGTGACGCTCAGTATATGTTTCTTAAAAATATAATAAACGAGTATACAGATGTGGAGGTTTTAGGTTATTTCCCAGAAACTGAAAGTGCAAAAATAGGTAGTCGTCACCTTGGACTTATTACAGCTGGCGAAATAGAAAAACTTGAGAATAAAATGGATATATTAGGTGAGCAGGCTGAAAAGACAATAGATATTGATAGAATTTTAGAAATTGCTGAAAACTCACCTGAGCTAAAATTTAAAAATGTATTACCCGAAGAATTAAAAGATAAGTTTAAGGGTATGAAAATAGGTATTGCCTACGATATGGCGTTTAATTTTTACTATCGTGACAATATAGACCTTTTAGAGTATATGGGTATAGAAACTGTGTTTTTCTCACCTATAAGAGATGAGCAAATTCCTGATGTTGATGCTTTATATATTGGCGGTGGATACCCTGAGCTTTTTCCTTTAGAGCTTACACGAAATGTTACAATGCGACACTCTATAAAGGATTTTGCTGAAAATGGTGGATATATATATGCCGAGTGTGGTGGGCTTATATATATGAGTGAAAAAATAAAAACTTTTGATGGAAACGAGTACAGTATGACAGGTGTTCTTGCCGGTGGCTGTACTATGACTAATAAACTTCAGCACTTCGGATATGTTGAAGTTACCGATAGACTTACTGGTGAAAAAACTAAGGGTCACGAGTTCCACTATTCTTTGGAGGATATAAAGGATACTTGTCTTTTTAATGTTTCCAAAACTAGGGGAAATAGTAAAACTACTTGGAAAAGTGGATATACCTACAAAAATGTTGTGGCGTCATACCCACATATTCATTTTTATTCTAACTTAGATATGATAGTTAATTTTATAGAAAGAGCCTACGAGGAGGTTTATAATGCTTAAAGATATTGAAATAGTAGCACCTCTTGATATAGAAAAGAGAAGTTTCGAGATAATAACAGAGGAGCTTGGAGATAGAAAATTCCCTAAAGAATGGGAAAATATAATTAAAAGAGTTATACATACAACAGCCGATTTTGAATATGCAGATAATTTATATATAAGTGAAACGGCAGTAGAAAGTGGAATAAATGCTTTAAAATCCGGTTGTACCATAGTTACAGATACAACTATGGTTATGTCGGGGATAAATAAAAGAGTTTTAGGCTCATTAGGTGGAGATGTAAAGTGCTTTATAGCTGATGAGGATATAAAGGAGGAGGCAAAAGCTAAGGGTATAACTCGCTCTGCTGTTGCTATTGATAAAGCCTCAAGAGATAAAAATATAAAAATATATGCAGTTGGAAATGCACCAACAGCCCTTATACGTCTTTATGAGTTAATAGAGAAAGGCGAAATGGAAAAGCCACAGCTTGTAGTTGGTGTTCCGGTAGGCTTTGTAAATGTTGTTGAAAGTAAGGAGCTTTTTGTAAATAGTGATATACCTTGTATAATCGCAAGAGGTAGAAAAGGTGGCAGTAATGTTGGAGCGTCAATAATAAATGCACTTCTTTATACAGTGTCTGAAAATAGGAGGGACTAAAATTGTCCAGTACATTATATACGGAGATAGCCGGTAAAAGATATAGATTAGGCTATACAACAGGTAGCTGTGCCGTTGCATCAACAAAAGGTGCTATTATGCTTTTTGAGGGAAAAGATGTTGATAGTGTTACAATAAATACTTCCTACGGTGTAGATTTTGATATAGATATTGTGTATAAAGAAAAAGGTGAAAACTATGCCATTTGTGGTGTCAAAAAAGATGGCGGAGATGATTTTGATGTTACAAGTGGTATGATTATATATTCAAAGGTGGAGAAAATAGAGGGAGAAACCTTTGTTACAGGTGGAGAAGGCATTGGCATTGTCACTAAAAAAGGTCTTAAATGTGATGTAGGTGAGTATGCCATAAATCCTGACCCTTTAAAGATGATAAAGAAAGTTTCTAAAGAGATTTCAAATTATAATTATAAAATAACTATATTTGCTCCGGAGGGAGTAGAGATAGCAAAAAAAACCTTTAACCCTAGACTTGGCATAGAGGGTGGTATATCTATTATAGGCACAACCGGTGTTGTAGTTCCTATGTCTGAGGAGGCTTGGAAAGAGTCCTGTGCCTATGAGCTTTCATCAAAAAAGGGGCAAGGTAAAAAACATCTTTGTTTTGTTTTTGGAAACTATGGCGAGGTTTTTGCTGAAAAGTACTTAGGGATAAAATCGGAAAATATAGTTTCTATAAGTAATTTTGTAGGGTATATGTTAGATACTGCCCTTAATAAAGAAATAGAGTCTGTGCTTATTGTAGGGCATACAGGTAAGCTACTTAAAGTTGCCGGTGGAATATTCCATACACACAGTAAGGTAGCTGACGGAAGAATGGAAATAATATGTACTCTTTCTGCTCTTTGTGGTGCAAGTAAAGATGTTATAGAAAAGCTGTATCAATGTACAACAACAGATATGGCCGAGAAAATATTAAAAGAAAACAATTTACAGTCCGTATGGCAGAAATCAGCCGAAATATCAGAAAAGAAATGTAGTCAGAGAGTTTTTGGGAAAATAAAAGTAGGCTGTGTTATGTTTAATAATGACAATGAAATACTGGGGCAAAGCGAAAGTGCCTCTTATATTATAGATAAGCTGAGGTAAATTTTATGAATAAGGTTTATATAGTCGGAATGGGTACAGGTGACGAAAGTCTGCTTACCCTAAAGGCTTTTAAAATCATAGAAGAAAGTGACGTTATTATAGGTGGGAAGCGTCATTTAGATAGTTTTGACAACAAAGAAAAAATTGAGATAAAAAATAATCTTTCGGAGATTATAAAATATATAAATGAAAATAGGGATAAGAAGAAGATATCGGTTCTTGCCAGTGGCGACCCTTTTATGTACGGTATAGGCTCATATATAGTTAAAAATATTCCTGATGCCTGTTTTGAAAACGTAAGTGGAATATCTTCAATACAGTATATGGCTGGTAGGTGTAATATACCTTGGCAGGATATAAAAATTGGTAGCGTACACGGAAGAAATGACAATGTATGTTCTCTAGTTTCCGACAATAGGAAAGTGGCTCTTTTAACTGCCAACAATACTAAAAAGACTATAAATGAGCTTTATGAAAATGGATTTTCTGATGTATACATATATGTAGGCGAAAATCTTTCTTATGACGACGAAAAAATATCTGAGGGATACTTAAAGGATTTTATAGATAGAGAGTTTTCTGACCTTTGTGTCATAATAATATTAAATGACAAAAAGAAATATTATCCGTATACAACTTGTGGAATACAAGACCATATGTTTAAACGTGGCAATGTACCTATGACTAAGGAGGAAATAAGAGCAGTTTCTATTTCTAAACTTAGAATAGCTGAAAATAGTATCGTTTTTGATATAGGTTCAGGGACAGGCTCTGTAACAGTTGAGTGTGGGTTAAAGGCTAAAAAAGGCAAGGTTTATGGCTTTGAAAAGAATAGTGAGGCAGTAGAGCTTACAAGGGATAACCTTAGAAAGTTTGGTGTGTATAATTCTGAAGTTATAGCGGGTGACGCTCTTACAAGTATAAAAAACCTTGACGTATCACCTACGAGAGCCTTTTTAGGTGGTACTGGTGGAGATATGCAGGAGATTTTAGAGGTTTTAAGTCAGAAGTCGGAAAACATAAGAGTTGTTGTAAACTGTATAACAATAGAGAGTGTTTACGAGGCTATAAAAGGTTTTGAAAGTGTTGGCTATGAAAATGTTGAGTGTGTGTCTGTATCAGTTTCAAGAGGGAAAAAAGCAGGTAGTAAAAATATGATGATAGCACAAAATACAGTTTATGTCATAAGTGCTGAGAAAGGAGATATAAGTGAAAGGTAAGTTTTACGGTGTCGGCGTAGGCCCTGGTGACCCAGAGCTTATAACAATAAAGGCTATTAATACACTTAAAAAATGTGACTGTATTGTTATACCTAAGGCTGAGGGTCGTGACAGCACAGTTTTTAAGATAGCTAAGGAATACATAAAAAGTGATTGTGAAGTTTGCGAAATATCATTTCCTATGGTAAAGGATATGGAAAAAAGAATAAAAAGCAGGGAGGAAGCCTCAAGGGTTATAGCTACATACCTTGATAAAGGAATGAATGTGGCATTTATAACACTTGGTGATATTTCTGTGTATAGTACAGGTATGTATGTTTATAAAATACTTAGAAATATGGGGTATGAGGGTGAGCTTGTATCAGGTGTTACTTCCTTTTGTGCTGTTGCCTCAAGAGTGGGCGAAAGCCTTTGTGAGGATAGTGAAAGTCTTGCAATTATACCATCTGCAATGGGTACAGATAAACTAAAAAAGGCTTTAAAAGATTTTGATAATGTAGTTATAATGAAGTCATCTAGTAAAATTGATGAAGTTAAAGAAATTCTTGAAGATGCAGAATTTAAAAATGTAAAGGGAGCTATGAACTGTGGCATTGAAAATGAACGTCTATTTTTAAGTGCTGAGGATATAAAAGGTGAGCTTGGTTACTTTACAACACTTATAGCAAAAAGAGGTGAAAAATAATGGTTTATATAGTTGGAGCAGGCTCAGGTGACCCAGAGCTTATAACGGTAAAAGGTCTTAAAAGAGTTGAAAATGCTGACATAATAATATATGCAGGTTCTTTGGTAAATCCGGAAATATTAAAATCAGCTAAAGAGGGGTGCGAGATACACAACAGCGCATATATGAATCTTGATGAGGTTATAGAGGTTATTGAGAGAGGGCATAAAGAGGGCAAAGACATAGTTAGACTTCACACAGGTGACCCGTCAATATACGGTGCAATTCGTGAACAAATGGATATTTTAAGGGAGAAAAATATACCGTTTGAAAATATTGCCGGTGTAAGCTCATTTTGTGGTGCAAGTTCTGTACTTCAGGAGGAGTATACACTTCCAGGGGTAACGCAGACTGTTATACTTACGAGAATGGAGGGTCGTACAGCTGTACCTGAAAAAGAAAGTATAGAAAGCCTTTCGAAGCACAACGCAACAATGATTATATTTTTAAGTGTTGGAATGATAGAGGAGCTTTCAGAAAGGCTTATGGTTGGGTATTCGGAGGATACACCGGTTGCTGTGGTTTATAAGGCTACTTGGGTTGACCAAAAGATAGTTAGAGGTACACTTAAAGATATAGCTAAAAAGACTAAAGAGGCTGGAATAACAAAAACTGCTCTTGTAATTGTAGGCAACTGTCTTGGTAACGATTACGAGCTTTCAAAACTTTACGATAAAAACTTTAAGACAGAGTTTAGAGGATAGTATGAAAACAGCTATTTTTTATATTACGGAAAATGGTAAGAAATTATCAAATAAGATTTCAGAAAATATTGAGTGTACAGTATTTGGAAAAGAAGATTTGAAAGATATAGATATTCACTTTTACAAATACGACAATATTATTTTTATTATGGCTATGGGTATAGTTGTGAGAAAAATTGCAAAGCTTATAAAGAGTAAGAAAACAGACCCAGCTGTAATCGTGTGTGATGAAAAAGGTAGTTTTGCTATAAGTCTTTTATCTGGGCATATTGGTGGGGCAAATGAGTTTGCCAAAAAGATTGCAGATATAACCGGTGGAATTCCTGTTATAACTACTGCAACAGATGTAAATAATAAAATTGCCTTTGATGTATTTGCAAAAGAAAATGACCTTTATATAAAAAATATTGAAAATATGAAATATGTAAGTGGAGATATAGTTGACGGTAAAAATGTAGGGCTTTTTTCGGATATTGATATAAAAGGTGAAATTCCTAGCTACGTTTTAAATAATACAGAGTGTGAAAGCAATGTGTTTATAACACCTTTAAAAAAGGATATAGGAAAAAGAGATGTGTTGCTTATACCTAAAAAATATATTTTGGGGATAGGCTGTAAAAGAGATACGCCTTTTTTAAATATAAAAAATGCAGTTTATGACTTTCTTTCGGATATTGATGTTATGTCGTTAAAAGCAGTAGTTTCAATAGATTTAAAGAAAGATGAGAAGGGAATACTAGAGTTTTGTGAAAGTGTTGGAAAGGAATTTAAAACCTTTAAAGCTGAAGAGCTTTTGAATGTGGAGGGGGATTTTACAACATCAGACTTTGTTCTTAAAACTACTGGTGTTTCAAATGTCTGTGAAAGAAGTATAAAAGCCTATAATTCTAGTGCGACTATTATTAAGCACAAAACTATATATAAAGGTATAACTCTTGCTCTTGGAGAGATAGATGCGAGTTGTACTTTTTAACGAGGTAATATTATGAAATATAAAAATATTGTAGAGGGAATATTTGTAAAGCGACCAAATAGATTTATTGCAGAAGTAATTGTAAATGGTAAAAATGAAACGGTTCACGTTAAGAATACGGGCAGATGTAGAGAGCTTCTTATAGAGGGAGCGAAAGTTATACTAGAAGAAAGCGATAACCCAAAAAGAAAGACTAAATACTCACTTATTGCTGTATATAAAGGTGATAAACTTATAAATATGGATTCTCAAGTGCCTAATGATATTTTTGCCGAGGCTATTGTAGATGGCTTAATAGAGGAGATAGGCGAGGTAACTTTTATAAAAAGAGAGGTAACATATAAATCCTCAAGATTTGATATATATTATGAAAAAGATGGTAAAAAAGGCTTTGTTGAGGTTAAGGGAGTTACCTTAGAAAATGATGGAGTTGTAAGTTTTCCTGATGCACCAACAGAGAGAGGTACAAAGCACATTATGGAACTTATAGATGCCATTGAAAATGGATATGAAACAAGTATAGCTTTTGTGGTGCAAATGGATAGTATAAAGTATTTTACACCTAACTATGAAAGGGATAAATCTTTTTGTGATGCACTCTATCTTGCTAAGGAAAAAAGTGTAAATATAATGGTTTATGAATGTGTTGTTTCTGAAGATTCTATAAAAGTATCAAAAAAAGTAAGTGGTGGAATTGTTTTTTCAAACCATTGAATATTTTGTAAAACTTAAAAATATATTATAACAATAGTATATTTGGAGGTTTTGCTTTGAATAGTTTATTAAAAAGGTCAGTAGCATTTTTTATTGTGTCTATTTTGATGTTTCTAAACACAGTTTTTGTGTTGGCTGACGAAAGTACAGACTTAGGGCTTACATCAAAAAGCTATATTCTTATGGAGGAGAGTACAGGGGAAGTTTTGATTGAAAGTAATAGTAATGAAAAACTTCCACCGGCAAGTGTTACAAAGGTTATGACACTACTTCTCATATTCGAGGCTATCGACAGTGGTAAAATAAGTTATGATGATATGGTAACTGTAAGTAGCCACGCAGCTAGTATGGGAGGAAGTCAGGTTTTCCTTGAAGAGGGGGAAACACAGACTGTTAAGGATATGATAAAGTGCATATCTATAGCATCTGCAAATGACGCCTCTGTTGCTATGGCTGAACATATAGGTGGTAGCGAAGAGGGCTTTGTTCAGATGATGAATAATAGGGCTAAGGAGCTTGGTATGAATGATACAAACTTTGTAAATGCCTGTGGTCTTGATGTTGACGGTCACGTTACATCAGCAAAAGATATTGCTATTATGTCAAGGGAGCTTATGAAAAATTTCCCTGAAATTAAGGAGTATACAACAACTTGGCAGGACACAATAATACATAAAACAAGAAAAGGTGAAAGTGAGTTTGGTCTTACTAATACAAATAAGTTAATAAAACAGTATAGTAAGGCTACAGGACTAAAAACTGGTAGCACAAGTAAGGCTTTATACTGCCTTTCTGGTACTGCAGAAAATGAGAACATAAAACTTATTGCTGTAGTAATGGGAGCTCCCGACCCTAAAACAAGATTTAACGAGGTTGTAAAACTTTTCGACTATGGCTTTGCCAATTACGGCATAGAAAATGCAGGTAAAAAGGGTGATGTTGTAGCGGAAATACCGGTGTATAAAGGTAGTGAACGTACTATTACCGGTAAGACATCTGAAGATGTAAATATACTTGTTAAAAAGGGCGAGGGTGCAAAAATAGAAACCAAGACAGAACTTCTTCCATCTGTTACAGCTCCTGTTTTGGAGGGTGATAAGTTAGGTGAGATTATATATATTGCTGACGGAAAAGAAAAGGCAAGATGTGATATTTTAGCAGTAAAGTCTATTGAGAAGATAAAATTAGGTCAAATGATGGAAAGACTTATATCTATATGGTGTAAATGAAAAATGACTTCCTAGAGATAATTCTAGGAGGTCTTTTTATTATCGCCGAATATAATATAAGTAAAATTTCTTATAATAGAGAAGAATTAGTTTAGTAACTAAAAATAAAATTATAGGTGGTTGTCAAGACAAATTTCTTGACTGATACTAAAAGTGGCTATTTTTTGCATACTTACTATATATGCCTAAAACTTATTTGGTCATTTACTATAACTTCTTATAATTTATTTTTTATGTATTTTTTTATTGTATTTTTATTTCTATGTGCTGTATTTCTATTAAATATCATTAAGAGGTGTTTTTATTGTTGCCGAATATAATATAGGTAAAAATTTATTATGATAGAGAAGAATTGGTCTAGTAACCAAAAATAAATTTATAGGAGGCTTTATCAAGATAAATTTCTTGAGTGCTACTAAAAGTAGCTATTTTTTTGCCTACTTACTCTATCTGCCCATAAATGGGTCAAACTTATTTGCTCAATTACTGCAACATCGTATAATTGATTTTTTATGTATTTTTTTACTGTATTTAAATAATATCCTATGTACCAAATTTCCATAGTTATATTTTAAATTTGAATGCCTATCAAATATCATTAAGATATTTTTATTTTTAAATACCCACATAAATTGTGATGTACTTAAATAATACGGTTCTAATAACATATGTATATGGTCTTTACAAGCTTACACCTCTATTATTTTAACCTATTTCCTTTCTCACACAATTATTTATTGTGTCCTATATTTTGGTGAAAATACTATATAATATTTTAAGTATAATTGTCATAAAATTAGAATTTTTATAACGAGAAAAAGCCCTATAAGGGATTTAGCAAAGAACCTGTTTAACAGGTAGTTTTGATTTTATGTGTAAAAAAGGTAAGTTAGTAAATACAATATACATTAGATTTC
>JADIMX010000116.1 GCA_017694425.1 Candidatus Fimicola merdigallinarum | reverse complement strand
TAATTATGTTTTTAGGTGTCTGTCTATTTTTTTGTGCATTTATACAAAGTTTACAATGTAATAAGGGTGTTATATCTATCGAGATATTGAATTTTATTAATAAGTGACAATTTTTTTTACAGTTAATGTTTTTTTTAATGTAATTATGATATAAATATTGAAATATGATGAATGTTATCATATAATAATAAGTGTTATGTTTACAGTATAATAACTGTTTGAATTAAATAATTATGTTTTTAAAAAAATAATAGCAACACATAACAATATGGAAAATTACAGTTATAAGAATACTGTAATATTTATAGCCGTAAAAGGCAATTTATTAAAGGAGGAAAAATTTTTATGTCTAAAGTAATGAAAACAATGGACGGAAATGAAGCTGCTGCATTTGCATCATATGCATTTACAGAAGTTGCAGCTATTTTCCCTATAACTCCATCATCACCAATGGCTGAAAAAACAGACGACTGGTCTGCTAATGGAAAGAAAAACATTTTCGGACAGCAGGTTAAAGTTATCGAAATGCAGTCAGAGGCTGGTGCAGCTGGTGCTGTACACGGTTCACTTTCAGCTGGTGCTTTAACAACAACTTATACAGCATCACAGGGATTACTTCTTATGATTCCTAATATGTATAAAATAGCAGGTGAGTTACTTCCTGGTGTATTCCACGTAAGTGCTCGTGCTCTTGCTACACACGCATTATCTATTTTCGGTGACCATCAGGACGTTATGGCTTGCCGTCAGACAGGTTTTGCTATGCTTGTTTCTAACTCTGTTCAGGAGGTTATGGACTTAGCTTCAGTTGCACACCTTAGTGCTATCAAAGGTAAAGTTCCTTTCCTTCACTTCTTTGACGGTTTCCGTACATCACACGAAATTCAGAAAGTTGAATGTATCGACTATGATGAATTAGCTAAAATCGTTGATATGGACGCTGTTAACGAATTCAGAAGAAACGCATTAAATCCAGAACACCCTGTTCTTCGTGGTACAGCTCAGAATGCTGATATCTACTTCCAGGGTCGTGAAGCATCAAACAGATTCTATGATGCTATTCCTTCTGTTGTTGAAGAATATCTTAAAGAAATCAGCAGAATAACAGGAAGAACATACAATCTCTTCAACTACTACGGTGCTGAAGATGCAGATAGATTAATTATCGCTATGGGTTCTGTATGTGAAACAATCGAAGAAACAATTGACTACTTAACAGCTAAAGGCGAAAAAGTAGGTCTTCTTAAAGTTCACCTTTACAGACCATTCGTTGCTGAAAAAATGCTTGAGGCTATTCCGAAAACTGTTAAGAAAATTGCAGTTCTTGACAGAACAAAAGAGCCTGGTGCATTAGGCGAGCCTTTATATCAGGACGTTTGTACAGCTCTCTTTGAAGCTGACATCAAACCTGTAGTTGTTGCAGGACGTTACGGTCTTGGTTCAAAAGACACAACACCTGCTCAGATTATTGCAATTTACGAAAACCTTAACCTTGACGCTCCAAAGAACCACTTTACAGTAGGTATCGTTGACGACGTTACAAACCTTTCTCTTGAAGTTGGAGAAGATGTTGACGTAAACGGAGATAACGGAACAATTAGCTGTAAATTCTGGGGTCTTGGTGCTGACGGTACTGTAGGTGCTAACAAAAACTCAATTAAAATCATTGGTGACCACACAGATATGTACGCTCAGGCATACTTTGACTATGATTCAAAGAAATCTGGTGGTATAACACAGTCACACTTACGTTTCGGTAAAAAACCAATTCGTTCTACATACCTTGTAAAGAAAGCAGACTTCGTTGCTTGTCACAAACAGGAATATGTAAATATGTACGATATGGTTTCTGACTTAAAGAACGGTGGTACATTCCTTCTTAACACAGAATGGTCAGCTGATGAAATCGAAGCTAACCTTCCTGCTGATATGAAGAAAGCTTTAGCTACAAAGAATGCTAAATTCTATGTAATCAACGGTACACAGATTGCTAAAGAAATCGGTCTTGGAAACAGAATTAACACTGTATTACAGGCTGCATTCTTCAAACTTGCAAACATCATTCCTATTGATGAAGCTGTTGATTATATGAAAGCTGCTATCAAAAAATCATACGGTAAAAAAGGTGACGCTATCCTTAATATGAACTACGCTGCTGTTGACCAGGGTGTAAATGGTGCTACTGAATTCGTTATCCCAGCTGAATGGGCTAATGCAGTAGATACAAAAGTTGAGGAAAAAGTTGAGTTACCAAAATACGTTGAAACTATCGTTAAGAGTGTAAACTCACGTCTTGGAGATGACCTTCCTGTAAGTGCATTCTTAGGACTTGAAGACGGTACTGTTCCAGTTGGTACAGCTGCTTACGAAAAACGTGGTGTTGCTGTTGACCTTCCAGAGTGGGACCCAGAAAAATGTATACAGTGTAACCAGTGTTCATACGTTTGTCCACACGCTACAATTAGACCATTCCTCTTAACAGAAGAAGAAGCTAACAATGCTCCAGCTGACTTCGTTACTGTTCAGGCTAAAGGTAAAGGTCTTGAAAACTACAAATTCAGAATGCAGATTTCTGCGCTTGACTGTCTTGGTTGTGGAAGCTGTGCTAACGTTTGTCCAGCTAAAGGTAAAGCTCTTGTTATGAAACCATTTGCTACTCAGTCAGCTCAGGCTGCTAACTGGGATTATGCAATGACAGTTTCTCCAAAAGAAAATCCAATGGACAAAATGTCAGTTAAAGGTAGCCAGTTCGAACAGCCATTACTCGAGTTCTCAGGAGCTTGTGCTGGTTGTGGTGAAACACCTTATGCTAAACTTATTACACAGCTTTTCGGTGACAGAATGTACATTGCAAATGCAACAGGTTGTTCATCAATCTGGGGTGGTTCTGCTCCTACAACACCATACACAACAAACCACGAGGGCAAAGGTCCAGCTTGGTCAAACTCATTATTCGAGGATAACGCTGAGTTCGGTTTAGGTATGGCAACAGCTGTAAGACAGCAGAGAGAAAATATTCAGGCTAAACTTGAAACTCTTATGGCTATCGGTTGTGCAGATGAAGTTAAAGAGGCTGCTACAAACTGGATTAACACAATGACAGACGGAGATGCTTCAAAAGTTGCGTCTGCTAAACTTGTTGAAGTTCTTGAAGCAGGAAACTTTGATGGAGAAGCTAAAGAAATCGTAGATTTCGTTCTTACAAACAAAGACCAGCTTGTTAAGAAATCACAGTGGATATTCGGTGGAGACGGTTGGGCTTACGATATCGGCTACGGCGGTGTAGACCACGTTCTTGCATCAGGTGAAGACGTTAACATCTTCGTATTCGATACAGAGGTTTATTCAAACACAGGTGGTCAGGCTTCTAAAGCTACACCAACATCTGCTGTTGCACAGTTCGCTGCATCAGGTAAGAGAGTTAAGAAAAAAGACCTCGGTATGATGGCTATGAGCTATGGATATGTATATGTAGCACAGGTTGCTATGGGTGCTAACCCAGCTCAGCTTGTAAAAGCTCTTAAAGAGGCTGAAAGCTACAATGGTCCATCTCTTATCATTGCTTACGCTCCTTGTATCAACCACGGTATTAAAGGTGGTATGAGCGGTGCTCAGAGCGAAATCAAACGTGCTGTTGAGGCTGGATACTGGCATATGTACAGATTCAATCCACTTCTCAAAGAAGAAGGAAAGAATCCATTTGTATTAGACTCTAAAGAGCCTACTGCAGACTTCCAGGAATTCATCGCAAGCGAAGTTCGTTATAGCTCACTTAAGAGAACATTCCCTGAAATAGCAGATGAACTCTTTGCTAAGACAGAACAGGACGCTAAAGAAAGATATGAAACATACAAAAGACTTGCTGAACAGCAGTAATCTTTAGTTATGATTTTTAAGGCTGACCTTTTGGTCAGCCTTTTATAGTGCCTAAAATTAGAGTTGTTAAAAAGTATTATAAATTCAATATAACTCCCTGTGTTATAATGTATATATTTTTGTGATGAAAATAATCATTTTTTGAATATTTTGACTATATTTTGTTGTATTGTTTTTGCTATAATAATTTAAAATGTAAATTTTATATATAATTTAATAGACTTGTTTTATTATTAACTAAATTTGTGATACAATATACTATGAAAATATAAGACTTTTATTAGGGAGGCTTTGGCAAAAGTTTATGGATAATCAAACTCAAAATTTAAGACATTTCACACATTTGCACGTTCATACTGAATACAGTCTTCTTGATGGTTCTGCTAAAATAAAGGAGCTTGTTTCAAGAGCTAAAGAGCTTAATATGGACTCTATTGCAATAACAGACCACGGTGCTATGTATGGAGTTATAGATTTCTATAAGGAAGCCAAATCTCAAGGAATAAAACCTATTATAGGTTGTGAGGTGTATGTAGCCTCAAAGTCCAGATTTTCCAAAGATAATACAGGTTTTAATTACTCCCATCTTGTGCTTTTAGCTGAGAATAATGAGGGTTACCAAAACCTTATAAAGCTTGTATCCTACGGTTTTATAGAGGGTTTTTATTATAAACCTAGAATAGATATGGAGCTTTTAAAGAAGTATCATAAGGGCTTAATTGCTTGTAGTGCTTGTCTTGCTGGTGCCGTTTCAAGAAATATATTAAATGTTTCTTATGAAAAAGCTAAAGAGGTTGCTCTTGAATATGACGAAATATTCGGTAGAGGTAATTTCTTTTTAGAAATGCAGGACCACGGTCTTAAGGAACAGCAAATTGTAAACCACGCTCTTATGAGAATGAGTAAAGAAACCGGAATACCTCTTATATGTACTAATGATAGTCATTACATATATAAAGAGGATAGTGTACCACACGACATTCTTTTATGTATACAGACCGGAAAAACTGTCAAGGATACTGATAGAATGAGATACGAAGGTGGTCAATTTTATCTTAAATCACCTGATGAAATGTATGAGCTTTTCCCATATTGTGAGGAGGCATTAGAAAATACTTGGAAAATTGCAAATAGATGCAATGTTGAGTTTAAATTCCACGATTTAAAGCTTCCACGATTTGATGTTCCAGAGGGGAAAACTGCATCAGAATATTTGCGTGAACTGTGTTTTGACGGTTTCTACAAAAAATATGAAAATCCTTCAGATGAATTGAGGGACAGGCTTGTTTATGAGCTTGACACAATAGAGAAAATGGGATATGTTGACTATTTTCTTATTGTGTGGGATTTTATAAAATACTCAAAGGATAATGGTATAATTGTAGGTCCAGGTAGAGGTTCTGCAGCTGGTAGTCTTGTTTCTTATTGTCTTTCAATAACTACGATAGACCCTGTTAAGTACGACCTTATTTTTGAGCGATTTTTAAATCCAGAAAGAGTTAGTATGCCTGATATTGACGTTGATTTCTGTTATGAACGACGTCAGGAGGTTATTGACTATGTAATTAGAAAATACGGTGAGGACCACGTTGCCCAAATAATAACTTTCGGTACTTTAGCTGCAAGGGCAGCCATAAAAGATGTTGGTCGAGCTTTGGCTATGCCTTATGCTGATGTTGATAGAGTTTCTAAAATGATACCGACAGAGCTTGGTATTACTATAAAAAAAGCCTTAGATATGAACCCAGAGCTTTTAAAGGCATATAATGAGGAGGAGGAAACAAAACGTCTTATAGATACGTCTATGCGACTTGAGGGACTTCCACGTCATTCTTCAACTCACGCAGCCGGTGTTGTTATTTGTCGTGAGCCTGTTATGGAGTATGTTCCATTAAACTCCAATGACGGTGCTATAACTACTCAGTATACAATGACAACTCTTGAGGAGTTAGGGCTTTTAAAAATGGACTTTTTAGGGCTTAGAACATTAACCGTAATCCAAAATGCTGTAAAAGAAATTGAGAGAATACACAATATTTCTCTTGATATAGATAATATACCTGACGATGACGAAAAAGTTTATGAGATGATTTCTCAAGGAAAGACTGAAGGTGTCTTTCAGCTTGAGAGTAATGGTATGAAACAGTTTATGAGAGAGCTTCAACCTAATAGGCTTGAGGACCTTATAGCTGGTATATCTCTTTATCGTCCAGGTCCTATGGATTTCATACCAAAATATATAAAGGGTAAGAATAATCAGAATGATATTCAGTACACACACGAATCCCTTAAACCAATTCTAAACACAACTTATGGTTGTATAGTTTATCAGGAACAGGTTATGCAGATTGTACGTGACCTTGCAGGTTATAGTCTTGGTCGAAGTGATTTAGTTCGTAGAGCTATGTCAAAGAAAAAAGAATCTGTTATGATAGAGGAGCGAAAAAACTTCGTTTATGGTATAGAAGGAGAAGTTCCTGGCTGTGTTAAAAATGGAATACCAGTAGATGTTGCTGAGAAGATATTTGACGAAATGACAGACTTTGCAAAGTATGCTTTCAATAAATCTCACGCAGCTTGCTATGCTGTTGTAGGTTATCAGACTGCTTGGCTTAAATACCACTATCCGGTGGAATTTATGGCAGCTCTTATGACATCTGTTATGGATAACACAACTAAGGTTTCTGGATATATTGATGAGTGTAAAAAGATGGGTATACAGCTTTTACCTCCTGATATAAATGAGGGTTATGCTCATTTCTCTGTGTTTGATGGTAAAATTCGTTTCGGTCTTGGAGCTATTAAAAATGTAGGACGAAATGTAATAAAAGCCATTGTTTCTGATAGAGAACAAAATGGATACTATAAAAGCCTTACTGAATTTTGTAATCGCCTTGACGGTGGAGAACTTAATAAACGCTGTATAGAAAGTTTTATAAAGTCTGGAGCTTTTGATTCTTTCGGTGGAAAGAGAAGTCAGTATATGGAGGCTTATAAAAACATAGTTGACGGCGTTGGAAAGGCTAAGAAAAATAATATCGAAGGTCAGATAAATCTTTTCGATATGGGCTTTGATGATGATAGTCAATCTGAAAATGCCTATACTGATGTACTTTTGGATATGGACGAGTATCCTGAAAATGTAATTCTTTCTATGGAAAAAGAAGTTCTTGGCATATATGTAAGTGGACACCCGCTTTCATCATATGAAGAGGATTTAAGAAGAAAAACAAGCTGTTCAAGTATTGATTTTATGCTGGAAACTAGGGAAGAAAAAGGTAGTGTTAAAGACAATCAAAGTGTTATAATTGGTGGTCTTATATCTAAGGTTACTAAAAAATATACTAGAAGTAATAATCAAATGGCATTTATATCTATTGAGGATATGCAAGGTGTTGTTGAAGTAGTTGTTTTCCCTAATGTGTATGAAAAATTTGCACATCTTATAAAAGAAGAAAATGTTGTTATAATAAATGGTAGGGCGAATATTTCTGATGAGGAAGATGGTAAAATAATATGTGAAGGCATAAAAGATATAAATGATAATGAAAAAAGTTGGTTTTCGATTGGTATAATTATTGGAAAAACAAACAATATTAAGACTGAGGATATTATTCCTATACTTTCAAAGTATCAGGGTAGTTGTCCTGTGTATATAAAAGATGTTGTTTCTGGCAATACATTTAAGGCTGATAGAAGATACTGGGTATCTCCTAGTGATAGCCTTGTAAATGAGCTTAAATCTATGTTAGGCGACGATTGTATAGCTATAAAAGAAAAGTAATTAAAAAAGGGGATATAAAAATGGACAACAAAATTGAATCCTTAAATACACCTTATGTATGTGTTAAAGCCCTTGAAAAAGGTGTAAATATAATAGGTGTTACAAGAGGTGAAAGTACAAAATTTCACCATACAGAAAAGCTTGATACCGGAGAAGTTTTAATTGCACAGTTTACAGAAAATACTGCTGCTATTAAAATAAGAGGTAAGGCTATTATTCATACTCCTTTTGGAGAAATAAAAAGTGGAGATATAGATTAATTTAAAAACAACTGGCTTTTGCCGTTGATATATATTTATTTAGGTAATAATTTTTTAAGGTTATTTCAAATTTTTCCTTTTAAATCTTAAAAGTATATTAAAAACAGGGAGGTATTTTAAATGGGAAAAGAAGTTAAAAAAATTGGAGTGCTTACAAGTGGTGGAGACGCACCAGGAATGAATGCTGCTTTAAGAGCTGTTGTTAGAACTGCACTTAATAATAATATACAGGTTGTAGGTATAAAAAGAGGCTATAATGGTCTTATGAATGGTGATATCAGAGAGCTTAAAGGTAAAGATGTTTCTGAAATCTTAGGCAGAGGTGGTACAATCCTTCATTCAGCTCGTGCTCTTGAAATGCTTACAGAAGAAGGTCAGAAGAAAGCTGCTAACATATACAAGATTTTAGGCCTTGATGCACTTGTTGTTATTGGTGGTGACGGTTCATTCCAGGGTTGTAAAGCACTTGCAAAATACGGTGTAAACTGCATTGGTATCCCAGCTACAATTGACCTCGATATTAGTTGTTCAGAATATACAATCGGTTTTGACACTGCTGTAAATACAGGTGTTGACGCTATCAGTAAATTAAGAGATACAACAGGTTCACACGAAAGATGTTCAGTTTGTGAAGTTATGGGTAGAGATGCTGGCTATATCGCATTATGGTGTGCTATGGGTGGCGGAGCTGAAGAAGTTCTTTTACCAGAAAGTAAAGAAACAGCAACAAGCGAAAATGTTATTAAACAGATTATTGAAAACAGAAGTAAAGGAAAACTTCATAACCTTGTAGTTGTTGCTGAAGGTATTGGTGGTTCACAGGAGCTTGCTAAAGAAATTCAGGAAAAAACAGGTATCCAGACAAGAGCTACAATACTTGGACACCTTCAGAGAGGTGGTGCTCCAACAGCTTTAGACCGTGTTCGTGCTTCAGAAATGGGATATATGGCAGTTCAGTTAATTTTAGAAGGAAATATGAATAAGGTAATTGCATACAATAAGGGCGAATATGAAGCTATTGATATAGAAGAAGCACTTTCAATGCAGAAAGAATTTGACCCTAAAATGTATGAAATAGTAAAAGTTTTATCAATTTAATCAATAATAATTTAAATGGAAGGAAGCAGAGTTAGTATGAGAAGAACCAAAATAGTTTGTACATTAGGACCAGCAACTGGTAGTGTGGAGATTATAAAAGACCTTATAAGAAATGGTCTTGACGCTGCAAGAATTAACTTTTCTCACGGAACACACGAATCACACAGCGTAATAATAAATATGCTTAAACAGGCAAGAGAGGAGCTTAATGCACCTATTCCTCTTATCCTTGATACAAAAGGACCTGAAATAAGAATTAAAAAATTCGCTGAAGATAAAGTATACCTTGAAAAAGGACAGAAATTTACACTTACATCAAGAGATATAGAGGGAACAAAGGATATCGTTAGTGTTACATACACTGACCTTCCAAAAGACCTTGAAATAGGCTCAAGAGTTCTTCTTGATGACGGACTTATAGAGTTAATAGTAGAAGATATTAAAGGAACAGATGTAATTTGTAGAGTTGAAAATGGTGGTTTCTTAAGTGCAAACAAAGGTGTAAACGTACCTGATGTATATATCAACCTTCCTGCTCTTACAGAGAAGGATATCAACGACATCAAATTCGGTATTAAAATGGGATTTGACTATATCTTCGCTTCATTTATTCGTTCAGCCAGTGATATCATTGATATCAAGAGAGTTCTTGAAGAAAATGGTGGTTCAGATATACAGGTTATCGCAAAAATTGAAAGCCGTGATGGTGTAAACAACATTGATGAAATTCTTGAAGTTGCTGACGGTATTATGGTTGCTAGAGGTGACCTTGGTGTTGAAATACCTACTGAAGAAGTGCCTATAGTTCAGAAAGACCTTATTAAGAGAGCTAACTACTTCAGTAAACCAGTAATCACAGCTACTCAGATGCTTGAGTCTATGATTACAAACCCAAGACCTACAAGAGCTGAGGCTAATGACGTTGCAAATGCTATATTTGACGGAACAGACGCTATTATGCTTTCAGGTGAAACAGCTAAAGGTGACTATCCAATTGAGGCTGTTGCTACTATGGCTAGAATTGCTAAGAAAACAGAGTCAAGCATTGACTACGCAAAAGCTCTTAGTGGTAAATTAACACCAGACCAGACAAACATTACAAATGCTATAAGCTACGCTGCTTGTGCAACTGCTGCTGAGCTTAATACATCTTGCATTTGCTCACTTACAAAATCAGGCTTTACAGCAAGAATGATTGCTAAATTTAGACCATCTTGCCCAATTTCAGCTTGTGCTATGGACGAAATGATTTGGAGACAGCTTAACCTTGTTTGGGGTTGCCGTCCTTCATTATACAAACAGCCAATCAAAGCTGATGAAGTTTTTGATGTAGCTATGAAAATGGCAGTTTCAAGTGGACTTGCTGAAAATGGTGACACTTGTGTAATGGCTATCGGAGTACCTGTTGGTGTTTCTGGCTCAACTAATACTTTAAGAGTTGAAATAGTTGGCGACGTTATTGCAAAAGGTATTGGCGTTGGAATGAAAAAAGTTAGTGGTAAAACAAGAGTTATCAAAGTAGCTTCTGAGGCTGCTAGAAAATTCAAAACAGGTGATATCCTTGTTACAACTTCAACAAGCAATGAGCTTCTTCCATATATGAAAAAAGCTTCAGCTATAATTGTTGGACCAGTTGCTAATACAGAAAACTGCCACGCAGAAATAGTTGCTAGAACACTTGATATACCTGTTATTATGTGTGACGCAAAAGTTATTGATTTTATATCAAATGACGCACTTGTAACAGTAGACCCTGTTAAAGGATTTGTATACTCAGGTAAACCTGAATAATTATATAAAATAATAAAAAGCAGAAATTCTTATTAGAGTTTCTGCTTTTTTGTTGCCGTTGAATAGACTAGATATAAACCACCAGCTATGCTAGTGTTAGATGAAAATTTAAAAACTTCTTATAACAGAATTGGTTTGACAACCTAAAATAAATTATAGGGGTTTTATTATGAAAGATATAAATAGTTTAGAATATTCTAAATGGATATTCGGATATTATATAGTATTTGCACCAAATATAGGACATAAGAAATATATGGTCAGATATATGAAAAATATTAATAATGTTGTGAAAGGAAATGGGTTTAAATAATAGAGGAAGAAGTTTTTTAATACCATATATATTTTATTAGAAATATAGCCCTGTTTAAGTGTATTAAAATTTATGGAATATTTTAAAAAGTAGATTAATGATATTTAATAGGCAAACAAACTTAAAATATAACTATGGAAATAATCATTTTTGGTGCGGAGGATACTACTATGTATATACAGTAGATAGAAATCAAAATGAAATAAAAAATATATAAAAAATCAGTTAGAATAATATTATACAAAAGACAAAATAAGTTTAAAATATATAGACCCAATTAAGGGTAGCTATATTAAATAGTCAAAAAATAGCCATTTTTAAGGGAAACCAAGAAATAGCCAAGAAGTAGTAGTGTAATTTAAGACCATTCAGTTCCTATTATAATATTACAATAAGAAAAAGTCATATAAGAGCTTTGGCAAATAACCATTTCAACGAGTGCTTTTATTTTTGGGTATAGTTTATTATAGGTGAAATAGGCTTGTGTAAAGCCATATGTTTTTTTGTAGTAATTATTATTACTTTCTAATTATAATGCGTATAAATAGATATGATATGGATAATAATTTATATACCTGTCTCTTATACACATCTGACGCTGCCGACGA
>JADIMX010000115.1 GCA_017694425.1 Candidatus Fimicola merdigallinarum | reverse complement strand
TATAAATATTAAATATTATTTGAACTACGATATAGGAAAATATTAATAATGTTGTGTGAAAGGAACGGGGTTAAAATAATAGAGGCATAGAAATACCACCAAATTTAAGTGTATCACAGTTTATGGGATATTAAAAAGTAAAATTGATAGTTGATAGGCATTAAAATTTAAGATATAAGTGTGGGAATAGAAATTTTTAATGCAGAGGATATTATGTGGATACAGTAGGAAGAAATGAAAATGCAATAAAAGAATACATACAAATCAGTTAAAATAAGATATATTAAATGACTAAATAAGTTTAAAATATATAGCACCATTTATGGGTAACTAGAGCAAATAGGAAAAAATATCCACTTTTAGTGGTAGCTAATAAATAGTAGTCTAATTGTTATACCAAAGCCACTATGCTTACAACAAGAAAAAAAGCCCTATAAGGGCTTTAGCAAACCACCTGTTTAACAGGCGGTTTTTATTTTTATATTAAGTTTTCAGGGTTTAAACACATAAGCTCTGGGATTACAAATTTTCCGTCTTTTCTTATTAAAACATCATCAAAGTAGATTTCGCCACCACCGTATTCAGGTGTCTGTATAAGGACTAAATCCCAATGGATAGATGACTTATTTCCGTTTGGTGCGTCATCATAACAATTACCAGGTGTAAAGTGAATACTACCCATAATTTTCTCGTCAAAAAGAATGTTATTCATAGGTTTTGTAATGTATGGGTTGACACCTATAGCAAACTCGCCTACATATCTAGCACCTTCGTCAGCGTCAAAAATCTTATTTATTCTCTCAGTATCGTTTGCTTCAGCCTTTACAATTTTACCGTTTTCAAAGGTAAGCTTAACCTGTTCAAATGTGAAACCGTCATATTCAGACGGTGTGTTGTAGGAGATAGTACCATTTATAGACTCTCTAACTGGTGCTGTATAAACCTCACCGTCAGGTATATTACACTCTCCAGCACACTTAACAGCCGGTATATCCTTTATAGAGAATGAAATATCAGTATCTTTAGCTGTAATTCTAACCTTATCAGTTTTATTCATAAGCTCAACAAGGCTATCCATAGCTTTTGACATTTTGCTATAGTCTAAGTTACATACATTGAAGAAATAGTCTTCAAAGGCCTCCATACTCATTTTGGCTGACTGTGCCATACTTGGGCAAGGGTATCTTAAAACAACCCATTTTGTATGAGGAACTCTTATTTCGTGGTGTACAGGGTTCTGATAGTATTTGTTGTGTATTTCAAGCTTTTCAGATGGCACATCATAAAGCTCAGCACCGTTTTCCTCGCCACGAACACCGATAAATGCGTCCATTTCCTTCATTTTGGCACTTCCAAATGTAGCTTCCATTTCAGCCTGTTCTTTAGTCATACCCATAAGAAGCTCTCTTTCGATAGAGTTTGTTCTTATCTCAACAAAAGGGTAGGCATCAGCTTTATAAACTTCTTTTATAATAGCCTTAACTAAAGGGATAGGGGCTGTACCATTACAGTTTATAAGGACTTTTTCGCCTTTTTTTATATTACAAGAATAGTTTACAATATTTTTTGCTAAAATTTCTATTCTACTATCCATAAAATCCTCCTTTTAAGCACCAAACTTAAATACTATACCGACTACAGCTGATAAAGCTATATAAAATACAGGGTGCTTATTAAATTTTTTGATAAGTAAAAATACTACAACTGCAAGTATAATCTCTTTAAATTTAAAAAGTGATGCAATACCGTAGCTAAAAAATCCGTTTAAGTCTATAAGTGATATTTTTACAATTTCGATACAGGCAGCAGCTATAAGTCCTGTTGAGGCAGGTCTAAGACCGTAAAAGGCACTTTTGACAATTTTACTAGACTTAAATTTTTCTAAAAAGCCGGCTATAATATCTATTATTACAATACTAGGTGCAACAAGACCTAATGTTGCTACAATTCCACCTAATATACTAGCTGTTATAAAACCTACATAAGTAGCCATATTTATACCGATAGCACCAGGAGTTGCCTCGGATACTGCAATAATGTTTGCAAGGTCTGTATAAGTAAACCAACCTGTTTTATCTGACATAGCATATAAAAAAGGAATTGTTGCAGCTCCTCCACCTATGGAGAAAAGACCTACTTTAAAAAATTCTATAAAAAGCTGTATTATTGTGCTCATTCCTTATCTTCCCCCTTTTTTACAGATTTTATTATAATACCTGCTAAACCTGCACATATTACAGAAAGAATAGGGGATACGTTTGTAAAAACAGCAAGTCCAAATACAATAAGACATATGATAAGTGTTAATTTGTCAATAACACCTGTTTTACCTATACTTATAACAGCATTGAATATAAGTACACAAACGCAAACTCGTATGCCGGCAAAAGCATAGTTTACAACTGGAAGATGTGAAAATTCGGCTATAAATGTAGCTATAATTGATATTATTATTATAGATGGAGCTATAAAGCCTAAGGTAGAGCATATACTACCGATTATTCCTTTGTGTTTATAGCCTATAAATGTAGATACATTTAAAGATATAATACCAGGGGTACATTGACCTACTGCAAAATAGTCTATAACCTCCTCATTTGTTGCCCAACCTTTATTTTCTACAATTTCTCGCTGTATTATAGGTAGTAAAGCGTAGCCACCACCAAAGGCTATACAGCCCATTTTAAAAAAAGTTATAAATAAATCCATAAGCAACCTCATTTAAATTTTTCTCCTTTCATATTAAAAATAATATAAAAGGGTATTTTAAAGCTATATACCTTAAAATACCCAAAAAATTAAATAATTATTGAAGTTTTTCTTCTATGAGAAGTGCAAGGCTTTCTGCCTCAGCCTGCATAACATTTATATCTTTACCTTCTATCATAACTCTTACAAGAGGTTCAGTTCCTGATGTTCTTATTAAAACTCTACCTTCGCCGGCAAATTTCTTTTCAAGTTCATCAATACGGTCTTTTATTTCTGAAACTTCCATATAATCATTTTTCTTTAAGTTATTAACTCTTGCATTTACAAGAACTTGTGGCATTGACTCCATAATTTCTGCCATTTCTGATGCTTTTAAGCCACAATTTTTAAGTACTGAAAGTAACTGTATAGCTGTAACAATACCGTCACCAGTTGTATTATAATCAAGGAATATAACGTGTCCTGACTGTTCGCCACCAAGGTTATAGCCTTTTTCTAACATTCTTTCAAGAACGTATCTGTCGCCAACGCCAACCTGTTCAATACTGATACCATTTTCTCTACCCATTATTGAAAGACCTAAGTTGCTCATTACAGTGCCTACTATAACATCATTTTTAAGCTCGCCTTTTTTCTTCATATCGTATCCACAGATAGCAAGGATTTTGTCACCGTCAATAAGCTGACCTTTCTCGTCAACAGCAAGACATCTATCAGCGTCACCGTCAAAGGCAAAACCTATATCGCAACCGTTTTCAACTACAAGTTTACATATATCTTCCATATGAGTTGAACCACAGTCTTTATTTATATTAGTTCCGTCTGGCTCGTTATGTATTATAGAAACCTCTGCACCTAAGTTTAAAAGTGCTATTGGGGCAACTTTATATGATGCACCGTTTGCACAGTCTATGGCAACTTTAAGACCTTTAAAGTTAGTAGTAGTTGTTGTTGTAAGGAAATCTATGTAATCATCAACAGCATCTTCGGCTAATGATTTTGTACCAACATTTTCTCCTGTTGGGAGAGGTATTCTATCCATATTTTCCATAAGTTCTTCTATTTCGTTTTCAAGCTCATCTCTAAGTTTATAACCTGCACTGTTGAAGAATTTTATACCGTTATACTCAACAGGGTTATGTGAGGCTGATATAACAACACCGGCATCAAGATTATATTTTCTAACAAGGTGTGCAACTGCTGGTGTAGGTACAATTCCGGCTATAACAGCGTGAGCACCAACAGAACATATACCAGCAACAAGGGCAGATTCAAGCATATCACCTGAAATCCTTGTGTCCATACCTACAAGTATTTTTGGCGCGTGGGCTGTTTCTCTAGTGAGAACGTAAGCACCGGCTCTACCTAATTTATATGCAAGTTCGCAAGTAAGCTCTGTATTAGCAATACCTCTAACTCCGTCTGTTCCAAAAAGTTTTCCCATTTAAAACTATTCTCCCTCCTGAAAAAATTACTATTATATATAAGTAAATTTTTTATCTATCTAAATTCAAAACATATTATAAACCACTATATTACAAAAGTAAACCGAAAAAACTTATTCTGTACCTTGGTTACTATCATCGTCTGTAATACTATCAGAAACGCTATCATTATTAGGGTTTTCTATTAAAACATCAATGCTGTTACCACCCACAATATCAACACTTTCAGGAAGATTAAATGAAATACTTACATTGTGTGTTCCTTCTGAAAGATTTTCAATATCTACACTACCATTTATGTTATTTGCGTTTATATCGTTAATAACATCTTTAGGGCCTCTTATTGTAAGAACAATGCTATTTTGCACGAAAGAAGCATTAAGTCCATTACTGTTAAGGTTTATTTTAGAAGAGTTTACAACAATATCTTTAGTTGCTTGCTCGCCTATTTTAACTATAACTTTTACGGTATCAACAGCACCACTTTGAAGTTCTACACCTAATGGGAGTATATCTTTTATATTATATACTTTTTCAACATCAGAAGATGTACCGTTAACGTCGATAGCAGGCAGTGATATTTCGTTAATATTTTCTATTATATCCTCACTTCCCACTATATCTATATATTTAGGTTCAAACTGTATGCTATCAATTGTATAGCCATTTAGAGGTGTTCCGTTAGTAGTTGCTTTTACTAAAACACGCTTACTTTTATTTACACCTATATTTACAGTTACAGTATCACTACTAAAAGTTATACCATCAATAATATTTCCCTGACTATCGTAGGCTACAGGGCTTGTTTTAATGCTTACGTTTTTATTAGGGTTTTCAATATTAACAGAGGCTTTTACAGAGGCAACTTTATTTATTAAGGACTCTGGTCCTGATATTTTTACAGTTTTAGGTAAAACCTCGGGTTCTTTTGAAATATACCCGTCCTGTGTACTACCGTTTATTACTGCCTCTATATTTCTTTCCACAGATACAATGTTTTCTATTTTAACTGGAACGTAAGCCGGTTCTCTTGATACTATTTCAAGACCACTGCCAGCAGAGTTTGGAAGTTTTACCTCTATGTATAATGACATAAATTCCCCGTTACCCTCGCTTACTGTGGCTTTTTTAAGGTCGGCTGTAGCTTGAATGTGGTTTCGGTACTGTGAAAGTCTGTCTAATGCCATTCTTTCGCCTCGGACTTTTATTATTACGTTTGTATCTTTAATTTCGTCAAGATTAGTAACAACTAAGCCTTGCTCGCTTAAAGCCTCCTCATTTTCAAAGTTTATTTTAATTGTATAATTTCTAGTTTCTATTGGGTTTTCGATGTTAATTACCATAAACCATAGACCTACTGCTATCATTACGGAAAGAAGTTTCCAGCCTATGTCTTTCATTATGGCTTCTCTAATTTTTTTCATCTGACTGTCTTCCTTTCCACAAACCTAATTTTTTCTTTATAGATGGCTTTCCACTTTCGGAAGAAATCATTCCCCTTAAAGTTTCTATGCTGACATTTCTATAAAGAATACCGTCTTTTGCCATTGAAATATATCCTGTTTCTTCAGAAACAACTATAACGTAAGCATCAGAAACCTCACTAGCACCTATGGCTGCCCTGTGTCTAGTTCCAAGCTCCATACTTATATCGTTGCTTTCAGTTAAAGGTAGGAAACAGGTTGCAGCGGCAACTCGGTTATTTCTTATAATTACTGCACCGTCGTGAAGTGGTGTGTCCTTTTCGAATATATTTATAAGTAGCTGACTTGTAACTACAGCATCAATAGGTATGCCTGTTCTTTCAAGTTCGCCTAAAGGAACACTTTTCTCTATAAGTATTAAAGCTCCCGTTTTTACAGATGCCATTTTGTCTGATGCCTTTAATATTTCGTCTATTGTTTTTGATGTAAGTTTATCATTGTTATTATCTGTATCTTTTATAAAAAGTTCAAACATTTTGCCTTTTCCAAGCTGTTCTAAAGCACGTCTAAGCTCTGGCTGGAAAACAACTATAATAGCTATAATTCCTACAGATATTGTGTTTGTAAGTATCCAAGTAATGGTGTTTAATTTTAATACGACTGCAAATATGTAGAATATAAATATTACAAATATACCTTTTAAAAGGGTCCAAGCCCTAGTTTCCTTTATCCAAAATATTATTTTGTAAATAATAAAGGCAACTATAAATATATCGAGTATATCTATTATGCCTATAGTAAGGGAGGTATTTACTGTCATATTTCCAAAGCCGTTAAAAATTTGGTTTAAATAGCTCATAATCTCATATCCTATCTATACATTTGATTATTTTTTAACAAGAATTTTTATAATTACATTAATTATATCATAAAATAGTGTTAAATATTAAAAATTTGGTGCTAAATTTTTAAATATTTTAAGCCAAAAAATATACAAATTTTAGTTTATTCTATGTAATCGACTAAAATTTGAGTGTATAATTATAATAAATTAGAAAGGAGAGTGGATTATGAAATATCCTAAACTGGCTACTACTTCTTTTATGTATATTTTTAGGAATTTTCGGAGGACATAAGTTTTACAAGGGAAAGATGTTTATGGGAGTTTTATATATTTTTACAGGAGGTCTTTTTGTTGATTTTATTTTAATATTATTAAAGCCTAACCCTTATTACCCATAAAAAAATACCACCATAAATGGTGGTATTAGTTATATTATATCCATAAAAGAAAGTATTAATAGAGCTTTTGCAAGGTTAGGTGATATATTTTCGTAATCACTACCCTCGCCACTTAAGGAGTGGACACTACTTCTAGATTGCAACTCATTTATATCATTTTGTATTATGGATATAGTGTTTATTTGATTAAGTAAATCTATTGCCCTGTCAAATTTGTATCTATCACTGTCTACTGCAAACTCTCGCATAGCCATAAGTAGTCCGGCTTCCTTTGTAGGTGTTTTTATACATTCATTTTGTGCTGAGTTTATAGTGTTTTTCATACGTTTTACATACCTTTCATTAAGGTTTTGTCTTAAACTGTCAAGTGTGCTTGAAAGTTCGCTTTTTAAAAAACTTTCTGCATTAATTTCCCGTAAAAGTCCTGTTATATCGCTATTTGCCATAAATCCTCCTATAACAAAAGTTTTTCAATATCAAGTATTCCTTTCTTTAAAGCCGAGTTACCTCTATATGAGGTTTTTATAAGTCTTTCCTTTATTTTGTCAGGGCTTATGTTAGGTTCTTTTTCTATTAAAAGAGCCACAGCACCTGAAACAATAGGTGTAGCCATAGAACTTCCAGTCATCTCTATATAATTATCATCTATTGGTCTAAAATTTTCTCTGCCTTTCTGTGAAAAGTCGAAGTCTGGTGACATTACAGAGGCTATATTCTCCCCAGGGGCAAGTATATCAGGCTTAGAAAAAGGTTTTAGATTTAAAAGTGATGACCTTTCGTAGTATATAAAGCTATTTTGCCCAAATTTTTTCTTTATGCAGAAATCTTCATAAGAGCCTACTGTTATTATTCTAGGATTTATACCAGGTATAGTCACCATAGGTTTTTTATCCATATTGTTTCCGGAGGCTGCTATTACGGTTATGCCGTTTTTCCAAAGAGAATTTACTGCATTCATAAGAGGTGCGTAAAGGCTTTTATCCTGTGTACCTATTGATAAGTTTACTATTCTTATGTTGTATTTATGACGATTTTTTAATATCCACTCCATACCTTTAACAGCACTTAGAGGAGAGCCTTGCCCGTTTTTATCAAGTATTTTAATTGATATTATATTGCTATCAGGTGCAATACCGCTGTATTTTCCCTCTGAAAGATAGCCATTTCCACAGGCGATACCCGTTACGTGTGTAACGTGTTGACAGAAAGTTTGTAGTGGTATAAAATATTTCGGTTAAAAATGAAAGGAGGATATAGCTTTGGAAACACCTCTTTATGAGTATGAATATGGAATTATAAAATGTCGTGCTGATGGCTGGAGGTCTGATTATACACAAAACAAATCCCTTTATAGTGCTGTAAACTATGGGTACTGTATATATTGTATGTGTATAAAACTTGAGGCTGAGGGTAATGGAAGCAAAGAAGAGTTTCTTGCTCACAGTGAGGAACTTCTTAAAATATACAATAGAACTAGAGGAGTGCTTAGGTTTTTTAGCAAGCGAGCAAAAATTGGGTACAATTCTTTAGGTTGCTACTATGCCGAAAGTCTTAATATGCTTTCAAACTACTGTGATTATACAGATAAACTTGAGATTTTAAGAAAGTTAGAAGTACTATATAAAAGGCATAAAAAAGATGTAGTTATAAGCTATGCTGGGGTTTTAGACAGTATAATAGGAATGTCTAACCGTAAAAATGCCCTTATGTATATGGATAAATTATCTAAGCTATACGAAAACGAAGACAGTAATGGGTTAGATTTTTATTATTCCTCAGCCCTTATGAAAACTATAAACTGTTATGATGGAGAAGTTTTATCTAAGCATATTGAAAAACTTAAAGAACTTAAAGACAAAAACGGTGATAATTGTAAGATAAATTACTACTTTGCCTTATCTAATATATCCTATAATAAAGGTTTTAAAGAGGGTAAAAAGTACCTTGATATTTTGTTAGATGAATATAGAGAAAACAAAGATGATGACGCAGTTGGAATATATTCCTTTACAATGCTAAACATAATATGTAAGGCTGATATAGATGAGGCTGTATCTTTGACAAGTATATTAGGTGATATTTATAGAGATTGCCAGCTTGAAAACGTGGCAGAGGAGTATATATTATCACTTTTTAGACTTACAGAGGAGTTAAAAAGACCATTTATTGATGACTGTATAAATGAACTTGATAAGGTTTATAGTGACTTTCCAAGTGTTGAAAATGGGTATATATATTCAAGAAGTCTTTTCAATTTTCTTTTTGAAGTTAATTCTAACGAGCGTTTTCCTATACTTAGAAAGATGTACGACCTTTACGAAAAAACAAAAGATAGCAGAGTTGCCTTAGAATACAGTAAGTCCCTTTTTAATACCTCAGCCAATGTAAAGGATATGGATATTCACAAGGAAGCCTTAGGCTACCTTAAAGATATATATGAGGAAACAAAGGATAAAAATGTTTTACGTGAGTATTCAATGGGGCTTTTAAACGGTGTAAATAGAGGGAGAGAGGAGCTTTTACAGGATATAAGAAAACTTTCCTATGAATATGATTTTACATTCCTAAGAAATTTGCTTAAAATAGGTGAATCTTATATATCAACTAAAAAATCTTTAGTTAATATAGATGATGTAAATACTATTTGTGACGTTAAGTACAATGAAGATATTAAGGAGAACTATATACAGTATTCTTTTGACGGTTTTATACCTGTTTATGTAAGCTCTATTGATGGAGGTACTGTTAACCCTAAAGATACCTTAACTTTAAAAGCCTATAATATAAGTAGATTTGTTGATAAAAATATGGGGCTTATTAAAAAACTTGTATTTTTAGACCGTTATGGCTACAGATTTTTAGAAAATGAAAATAACACTTATGAAAATTCATTACAGTTTAATGAGGTTTCTTTTGATGAGGCTAAAAATTGGCTTACGCCTATATCCGTAAGCATATATTTAAAAGACAATGAATGTTATTCCTTTGAAGTAGACTTTGAAGAAAATGAAAAAGCAGATAGAGATAAACTTTTTGGAAGTGGGGACTGGGTAAGACCTAAAAACTTCTCATCAGAAGGGTTTTATTTATAAAAAGCTGTCGATTATATCGACAGCTTTTTAATTATACTGTGAGAGATGGTGCTGTGTATACTCTTAAACCCATTTCAGAGTCTAAAGAGTAAAGACCTTTTGAGTCTGAACCAAAAAGTTTGAATTTTTTGATAAGGTCGTCAGAGTTTTTCTCCTCTTCTCCCTGTTCTTTTACAAACCAGTCTAAGAACTGCATTGTACGGAAATCTTTTACAGAGTAAGCAGCGTCATATATTGTATGTATAAGACTTGTAACGTATCTTTCGTGTACTAAAGTTTCCTCAAGAGGCTCTAAAAAGTTTTTATAGTCTTTTGCTGGAGCTTCTATTGTTTCAAATTTTACTTTACCACCGTTATTCTGAAGGTAGTCTATAAAAAGCATAGCGTGGTCTCTTTCTTCCTGAGCCTGTATTTTGTACCAGCTAGAAAAACCTAAAAGACCCTGCTCCTCATAGTAATTTGCCATATCAAGATAGAAATAAGCTGAATAAAATTCTTTGTTAATCTGATTGTTTAAAAGCTCTGCAACTTTTGAATCAAGCATTACAAACACTCCTTTTTTAAAAAATAATATAGATTATTATAACATAAAAAGGCAGTTTTTAAATATATATTTCAGTATAAAAACAGTTTAAAGGGGTTTATGAATTGAATAAAGTTGCCATTTATTGCCGAATATCTGTTGAGGATAAAGGTTTTTCGGAAAGTGAAAGCATAAAAAATCAAAAAAATCTTTTGGAAAAATTTGCGAAAGACAGAGGGTATTCAATATATAAAATATACTGTGATGAGGACTTTTCGGGACTTGACAATGAAAGACCAGCTTTCAAACAGCTTATAGCTGATGCAGAGAATAAACTTTTTGACACTATTATATGTAAAAATCAATCCAGATTTACAAGGGATATGAGAACGGCCGAGGAATATATAGGTATACGTTTTCCCGAGCTTAATATAAGGTTTATAGGTGTAGTTGACAATGTTGATACAGCCAAAAAATCTACAAAGAGGGTAAGCCAGATAAATAGCCTTATAAACGAATGGTACTGCGAGGAGATTTCGGAGAATATACGGTCGGTATTTAAACGAAAAATGGAAACAGGGCTTTTTATAGGTACATATGCACCTTATGGATATGTTAAAAGCTGTGAGTGTAGGCATAAACTTTTAGTGGATTATGAAACTTGCCAAAATGTGAAGCTTATATTTGATATGTTTTTGGAGGGTAAAAGTTGTGGGGAGATAGCAAAGATTTTAACTTTTAAGAATATAAAAACACCGTCACAGTATAAGTCATCTAAAGGAATAGATAGGGGAAGAAAGGTTAAAAAAGAGGGAGTTTGGTCGCCGAATACTGTAAGAAAGATACTTAAAAACCCTGTATATATAGGTCATATGGTGCAGGGGAAGGAGAGGAAAGTTAGCTATAAAAGCAGTAAAGTTAGGGCTACATCTAAAGATGAGTGGATATGGGTTTTTAATACCCATAAGCCTATTGTATCTGAGGATATTTTTTATAAGGTGCAGAAAAGGTTTGAAAGGTGAAAATACGTTACCTGTGTACCGTGTCCGTTGTCGTCATAAGGCTCTATTTTTCCATTTACAAAGTCTTTAAATGCAATTATTCTATTTTTTGGCATACAGAAATCAGCAACAGGTGATATGCCTGTATCTAGAACTGCTATACCTATATTTTTACCGGTAAGGTTTATATCTTCTGGGAGATTTACGGTTTTTATTGCGTTATTCATACACATTGATATATTTTTGTTAAAAGATATTTTCATTTTATCCGTTCTCCAAAAAACTTATTTTACTTTATAGCTTATGAATTAAGGCTTTCAAATGACATTGATTTTTCATTTTTGGACAAATTATTGCTTGTCCCAATTAAATTTTTCAAAAAAGTGGAATTTTTTCATTACTACGCCCATAGAATTAAATTGTGAAACAAATAAAACTTTATTTTTTAAAAGGAGGAATTTTTTTATGGGTTGTTTAGGTAATGGTTTTGGAGGAAGTAGCTGGCTTTGGATTATCATTCTTCTTTGCTGTTGTGGAAACAATAACAACGGCGGTTGTGGCTGTGGAGGAAACAATGATGAAATTCTCATCTTAATACTTATCCTTTGCCTTTGTGGAAACCAGAATAGCTTTAACATCTGTGAAGCTAAAGAATAATTATTTTAGGGCTGTCGATTTTTTCGACAGCCTTTAATTTTTTAAAAAGGTATTTATACATTATTTAAAGCATATCTTTTAAAAAAGGGGTGTGTGAAATGGAAAATTTAACTGACGGAAACAAAATTAAAAGTATGTTAGATAGCTTTGGCTTTAATTCAGACGGTATAAGTAGTGATGATATTTTAAGTGCTATGAAAAAGGTTGAGAAGATAAAAGCATTTATGGATAGTCAAGCTACAGTTGAAGAGGCAAAACCTATTGCACAAAAAAGCGATAATATTTACGATAGCAATAAATTTATATATGCCTCCATACCGTTTTTAAATGAGGAGTATCAAAGAAGTATATATACTGTTGTAAAACTTATGGAGCTTAAAAGAGCCTTTGATATGCCTGTAATATCCATACAGAGTAAAACAAGTCAGAAAAGTAGCTTTGAGCGTAGACGTGAGCTTTTAAACACTATAAGGGAGTATATTCCTAAAGAAGATGCAACTAAATTAGACAATATATTAAGGTTTATGGAAATGAGAAGACTTATGAATATTAAGGAGGAGATGTCCTTTGAGTAATAGAGAGAAAATTGACAATTTTATAAGCAGGGTTAAAGGTAGAAGCTCTCTTGAGATTATAGGGCTTTTTGTGTCTGAGAGGGAACAACTATTAGAAGGTATTACACCTAGCGAAGAAAAAGAGCTTATAGAGGGTATTTTATCTGATATGAGTGAAAAGGATAGAGATAGAGTGTATAAATTTATTAAATTTTTAAATGAAAATAATAATTAAATTTTATGTTAAAATATTAAGAAAAATATCATAATTTTTATTGGATAAATATGCCCATTATATGATATAATAAACCTACTTATTTTTTTGAAGTGGGGATAGTAATATGTCAAGCACAGTAAAGAATGAAATTTTAAGTTGGATAAAGACAATAGTTTTCGCAGTAGTCCTTGCACTACTTATAAATAGATTTGTTATAGTTAATGCCACAGTTCCTACGGGTTCTATGGAAACAACTATAATGCCTAATGATAGAATAGTTGCCTTAAGGCTTTCATATGTTTTTGGTGAGCCACAAAGGGGAGATATTGCAGTTTTTGAATATCCTGATGACCCTACCCATAAAACTTTGTACGTTAAAAGGGTTATTGGTTTACCAGGGGATACTGTTGAAATATTAGCCGGTAAAGTTTATATAAATGGTGAATTAAACGAAAGTGTTGATGAACATATTAAGGAAACGTATATAGGTGATTATGGACCATATGTAGTTCCTGAGGATTGCTATTTTATGATGGGTGACAATAGAAATAATTCTTTGGACTCTCGTTTTTGGGAAAATAAATTTGTAGAAAAAGATGCTATGCTTGGAAAAGTTATTTTTAAATACTATCCAGGAGTTAAGATTTTAGAATAAATAAAAACGCTGAATTTCAGCGTTTTTTTATTTTTCCAAAATACAGCGAACAGGGCAACCGTCAAGGTTTTCTATGTTTAAAGGTAAGCAATAAAATTTATATTCACCTTCGTCTATATCTTTAAGATTTAAATTTTCAACTATACATATTTTGTTAGATAAAAATGTTTTATGAACAGAAAAGTCTTCTGAGTTTTTAGGCTCTACTGTCATATAGTCTATGCCTACAAGATTTATGCCTTTTTTTGCTAAATATATTGAAGTATTTAGAGCAATAGAGCAGTATTCATCTAAGCTATTTTCACCATTAAATTTTTCGGAATTTATAGTTTTAAAAAGTATAATATCACCTTTTTTAATATTATATTTTTCTAAATCACAAATATCTATGGAGTATTTTCCTTTTATGTGAATAACTTTAGCTTTTCCACATAATTTTTCTAAGTCTATTTGGCTTATACCCTCCATATTAGAAAAAAAGTGTTTTGGTGCGTCTATGTGTGTACCGGTGTGACTGCCCATACTTAAAAGTGATACTTGTGGGCTTTTAAATACAATAGATTTTTGAAAACTTGGGTCGCCATCATATACATATGTTTTTTCGCTTATTTTAAAACTAATATCTTTTATCAAGAAATACCACTCCCTTTAAAATCATATAAAAATACTCTTGTTTTTTTCAAGATTAAAGCTATAATATTTATTAGATATTTTATTATTATAAAGGAGGAATTTTGATTATGGCAACTCAGGTTACAAAATCAACACTTATTGGCGATATGCTTATGATAGATAGAGGAATTGCAGCAATATTAATGCAGTCAGGAATGCACTGTGTAGGCTGTCCTTCTTCAGCGGGAGAAAGCCTTGAGGAGGCTTGCCTCGTTCACGGTATGGACGTTGATGTTCTCTTAAACGATATTAACACATATCTTGCAAGTAAATAATTTGAATTAAAGTGGTGTTTAAGCACCACTTTTTTTATTGCTGACGAATATATTATAGGTAAAAATTATTATATAAAAATAGAAACTTCCTATGTTAGAATATAATTGGTCTGGCAACAAAAATAAAATTATATGAGATTTAAATAGATTATTACATTATAAATGGAGATGAAAATATCATATAGTATTTGCACCCAAATATAAGAAATAAAAAATATATGGGAAAATAAAAGCAGATATAGGAAAAATATTAAGAATGTTGTGCGAAAGGAAAGGGGTTAAAATAATAGAGGCGTAAGTTTGTAAAGACTATATACATACGTTATTAGAAATACTGTCTTATTTAAGTTTATCATAATTTATAGTATATTTAAAAAGTAGCTTAATGATATTTAATAGGTATACAAATTTATAAATATGGGGGAATAGTCAGTTTTTTGTGCAGAGGATATTATGTAGATACATTAGGTAAAAATCAAAATGAAATAAAAGAATACATAAAAAATCAATTATGAGAAGATATAGTAAGTAAGCGAATAAGTTTAAAAAATATATAGACCCATTTATGGGTAGCTAAAGTAAGTAAAAAATAGCCACTTTTAGTAGTAACTAAGAAATATTAGTGTAATTGTCATACCTATCAGAGGTTTACAATAAAAACCTTGTAATGGCTTTATTAAACCACCCGTTTAACTTGTAGGCTAGATTTAATAAAAAAGGTTAAACCTTTAAAACTAAGATTTAACCCATATAATTTAAAATTTAATGTAACTCGCCCCACTCATCAAAAAGTTTTTCTAGCTTTTCTTCTAGGGCTGTTTTTTCGTCAAATATATCTTTTGCCTTGCCAAAGTCACAGCTTATTTTCTCATCTTTATGGGTAGCGAGAGTAAGTAGTAAAATAGTGTAATTGTCATACCTATTTAGAGGTTTGCAATAAAAAATCCGTATAAGGTTTTATAAAACCACACATTTAACCATACATTTAATCACTAATTTAAACTGTCGTTTTGATTTTTGCTAGATTTAATAAAAAAGGTTAAACCTTTAAAATTAAGATTTAACCCTTATAATTTAAAATTTACTGTAACTCGCCCCACTCATCAAAAAGTTTCTCTAGCTTTTCTTCTAAGGCTGTTTTTTCGTCAAATATATCTTTTGCCTTGCCAACATCACAACTTATTTTCTCATCAAAAAGGAGTTCGGAAAGCTCATTTATCTTATTTTCTGTCTTTTCTATTTCCTCCTCAAGTTTTTTAATTTTATTCTGTATTTTTCTTTCTTTAGCCTGTTCTTCTTTCTGTTTTTTCCAATCTGTTTTTGTACTGCTTTCAGCTGTTGTTGTATTTAAAGTTTCGGAAGTTTTAGGCTGTTTTTCTAAAAGCTCAAGCTCTTTTTCTGCCTTTTTCTCAAGGTAGTAGTCATAGTTGCCTAAGTACTCTATAACTCCGTTAGGTGTAAGGTACAGTATTCTCTCGGCTGTACGATTTATGAAGTAACGGTCGTGAGAAATATATATTACAGTACCTTCATAGCTGTTTATAGCATTTTCGAGTATTTCTTTTGAGAACATATCAAGGTGGTTTGTAGGCTCGTCAAGCATAAGAAGATTTGCTTCTGAAAGCATTATTTTAGCAAGAGAAACTCGACCTTTTTCTCCACCACTTAAAGAATTTATAGTTTTAAATACATCGTCACCAGTAAACACAAAGCCTGAAAGTATTCCTCGTATTTCACCGTTTGTCATATTTGGGTAGGTATCTGATATTTCTTGGAATATAGTTTTTTCTTCATTAAGTGACTGTTGCTCCTGGTCATAGTATCCTACATTTACATTTGTACCTAGTTTAATTTCACCAGTATCATAGTTTTCTTCGCCTAAAAGCATTTTAAAAAGTGTGGATTTTCCAACACCATTAGGCCCTATAATAGCTATTTTTTCTCCACGTCTTACATCAAAACTTACATTTTTGAAAAGCTCTTTATCAGGAAATGATTTTGATAAATCCTCTGCGTGTAAAACATCATTTCCACTTATAATCTTAGGTGTAAGTGTAAGTCGCATTTTTTCAGGAAGATTTTCCGGTTTTTCCAATCTATCCATTTTTTCAAGAGCCTTTTCACGACTTTCGGCGCGTTTAATAGATTTTTCACGATTAAATGAGCGTAAAGTTTTTATAACTTCCTCTTGGTGCTTGATTTCTTTCTGCTGATTTATGTATTGTTTTAACTGTATTTCACGATTAATCTCTTTCTGCTGTGCGTAAAAACTGTAATTTCCCTCGTATACAGTGGACTTTTTGTTTTCTATCTCAATAACTTTAGTGACAATTCTATCAAGGAAATATCTATCGTGAGATATAATTAAAACTGCCTTAGGGTATGAGCGTAAAAAGTCCTCAAGCCATACAAGAGAGTCTATATCAAGGTGGTTTGTAGGCTCGTCTAAAAGAAGAAGGTCAGGTTGTGTTAAAAGAAGTTTACCTAAATGCACACGAGTTTTCTGCCCTCCGGAAAGAGTGTTTAAAGGTTTATTGTACTCATCTTCTGTAAATCCAAGACCTTTTAAAACACCTTTTATACGACTTTTATAGCTGTATCCGTCAAGTTTTTCAAACTCCTCTGAAAGTCTTGAATATTGCTCCATAAATTTAGGAAGTTCATCTTCTTTTACAGATGCCATATTCATTTCCATAGAGCGAAGTTTTTCTTCCATATCCATAATATTATTAAACACAGAGAGCATTTCTTCGTATATAGTTACGTCTTTATCTATTATAAAATTTTGTGCCAAGTAGCCCATAGAGGCATCTTTTTTTAAAAATATATCACCATTATCAGGAGTTATTTCCTCTGTGATAATTTTGAACACCGTTGTTTTTCCGGCACCATTTACACCGACAATGGCAACCTTTTCTCTATCTTCTATATTAAATGAAACTTTTTCTAGTATCGTGTCATAACCATAGGATTTTTGTATATCCTTACAGGCGAATATCATATTACTTAACCTCCTGTTTTAAATTTACTTACTATATAATATCAGAAAAATAATAATTTGTACAATTAAGGTTATAAATATAGTAAGATGTGGATAAAAGTGTCACAAATTTGACCAATTGAGTATATTATTGACAATAAAATGTTAGAAGTGTTATACTAATTTAGAGTGGGTTCAAAAGGAGTTTTGATATTATGGAGAATAATGAAAAAAAGATTTCGACAGCCGTAATAAATAGATTACCTAGATATTATAGGTATTTAGGTGATTTGCTCGAAAGTGATATAACAAGAATATCATCTAAAGAGCTTAGTGAAAAAATGAATATCACAGCTTCTCAAATTCGCCAAGATTTAAATAATTTTGGTGGTTTTGGACAACAAGGCTATGGTTATAACGTAGAATATCTTTATAACGAGATTAAAAAAATTCTTGGTCTTGATAAAGAATATAATCTTATAGTTGTTGGTGGCGGTAACATAGGTCAGGCCCTTGTTAACTACACAAGTTTTGAAAAAAGAGGTTTCGTTATAAAGGCTGTATTTGATGTAAATCCACGACTTATAGGTATGACAATACGAGGTGTAGAGGTTTACGATGTTGACTATATGGAGGAGTTTGTAAAGAATAATGACGTTGACGTTGCTATTCTTACTGTGCCTAGGTCACAGGCTTCAAAGGTTGCAAATGACCTTGCAAGTTGGGGTGTTAAAGGTATGTGGAATTTCTCCCACGTTGATATTCAAGTTCCAGATGATGTTGTCGTTGAAAACGTTCATCTTACAGACAGTCTTATGACTCTTTTCTATAAACTTAATGAATTATATGAAAACGAAGATTTTAAGAGTGAAACATCAGATGATGAAGAATAAAAAGCAGACATTATTATGTCTGCTTTTTTACTTTGAATATTTTCCGAAAATTTTATAAATCAAGTCTTTATCAATATCATTTATTCCTAAAGGTGTAGTGGTAGGCTTTTCAAAATCTCTAAGAGTTTTTTTCCATTGAGCTACATCTATCCATTTTTCAAATTTAAATCCTGTATTTTTATTTATACTTTCAAGTTCAAATCCCATTTTTTTGTGAAGTGAAAAACTTTTTTCGTTAGGTACAGTTACAAGGGCATAGGCATTAAAATATCCTTGAATTTTTAATATATCAAGTAAGGTACTATAAAGTTTTACTCCTACACCATTACCCGTAGAATTTTTATCTAAATATACTGAAAGGGAACAATTCCAGCTGTAGGCCATTCTCTCGTTTTGTTTTGAAGCGTAGGCATAGCCTAGTATAACTCCCTTTTCCTCATAAACTATAAAAGGGTAGTTTTCCTGTATTTTATTAAATCTAGTTTTAAATTCATCATATGATGGTACTGTGTACTCAAATGTAACAGTTGTATTTTCTATATAATAGGAATATATTTCTATAATTCTTTTAATATCTTTTTCTTCGAGAAAACGTATTGCCATTTTAACCACCTTTAATATTTTTAAAAATTAAAAAAGGTATTTTAAAAATACCTTTTTATAAATATATTATCCAAGTAACATACGGTCATTATCTATACTATCGCCACTAGCCTTTTCAAACATAGCTAAAAGGTCGCTTACCTTAAGATTTTCCTTTTCTTCCTTTGGAATGTCTACAATTATTTTGCCACTATCAAGCATAATAAGTCTATTTCCGTATTTTAAAGCATCACGCATATTGTGTGTAATCATAATAGCTGTAAGTTTATCTTCAGTTATTATTTTGTCTGTAAGCTCTAAAACTTTTTTAGCAGTTTTCGGGTCTAGTGCTGCTGTGTGTTCATCTAACAAAAGAAGTTTAGGCTTTGTCATTGTTGCCATAAGTAGAGTAAGTGCTTGACGTTGACCACCGGATAAAAGACCTGTTTTTGTTGTAAGTCTATCTTCAAGTCCTAAGTCTAATATTTTTAAATGCTCTCTAAAGAAATCACGCTCAGACTTTGTAATTCCTTTTCTTAAGGTTCTGGATTTTCCACGACGCATAGCCATAGCCATATTTTCCTCTATAGTCATATCGGAGGCTGTACCCATTTTTGTATCCTGAAAAACTCTACCTATATACTTTGCTCTTTTATACTCGGGAAGTTTTGTAACATCATTTCCGTCTATTTCTATTTTTCCTTCGTCGGTTATAAACATACCGGCAATAGCGTTTAAAAGTGTTGATTTCCCAGCACCGTTACCACCTATTACAGTTATAAAGTCCTGTTCTTTCATATGGAGGTTTACACCGTTTAATGCTTTTTTCTCGTTTAAAGTACCTCGTTCAAAGGTTTTTGATATATTACTTATCTTTAACATTTTTTAGCACCTCCATTTATATTTTTGGCAATTATTTTTTCCTTTAAAACCGGAAGGAAAAGACATATTGCTAACACTACTGATGATATAAGTTTAAGGTCTGTTGGCTGAAGTCCATTTTCTAAAACTAAGGCTATTATAATACGGTAGAGTATTGAGCCTAACACAACTGAAATAAGACTTCTAAGTATTGATTTTTTGCCGAATATAACCTCGCCTATTATAACAGAGGCAAGACCTATAACTATTGTACCTGTACCCATTCCGGCATCAGAATAGCCGTTATACTGTGCTATAATTCCACCGGAAAGGCCTATAAGTCCATTACTCAACATAAGACCTAATATAATCATAAAATCTGTATTTACACCTAAGGCTCTTATCATATTTGGGTTACTGCCAGTTGCTCGTAATGAAAAACCAAGCTCTGTTTTAAAAAGAAGAACGAGAAGTACTATTATAACTACTACAGATATAATACCTACAAGCATAATAGCATTTGAGTTTGAAAAACCTAAATCCTCAACAGTTGTTATTATTGTAGGCTGTCTAAGTAGTGGTAAGTTTGCTTTTCCCATAATTCTTAAATTTACAGAATAAAGACCTGTCATAACAAGTATACCACTTAAAAGTGATGGAATTTTAAGTTTTGTGTTTAAAAGTCCAGTTACAAGACCGGCTAAAAGCCCTACGGCAAAAGATGCGAGAGTTGCCAAAAATGGATTTACACCATTTACAATAAGAGTTGCAACTACTGACGCACCTAAGGGAAAGCTACCCTCTGTTGTAAGGTCTGCAAGGTCAAGTACTCTGTATGTTATGTATACACCCATAGCCAGTATGGACCATAAAAGACCTTGAGATACTGCGTTTAAAAAAGTGCTTAGTGATATTAGTTCCATAAATTATCCCACCTATTCTAATCTAATCTAGTCTATTCTCCTCATAAAAATAAGGTTTTATGGAATTAATTGTATTCTAGTTTAAAAACAATGTCAATAAATAAAAGTACAGAAATATGTGAGTTTTCAACTAAAATAAGGGTTTTGTTTTATGCAAATTAACTTTATTTAATGTAGTTTATTTACTATGGAAGAAAAAAGGTATAAAATTAATATGTACATATGAAAAAGGGGGTTGACTATTATGGATAACAAAAGATTTTCTATTATAATTGGAGATATCACAAGAATGAGTACCCAAGCTATCGTAAATGCAGGCAATACATCACTTTTAGGTGGAGGTGGTGTTGATGGTGCTATACACAGAGTTGCAGGACCTGACCTTTTAAAAGAATGTGAGCTTTTAGGAGGCTGTAAAAGAGGAGAGGCAAAAATAACCGGAGGTTATAAACTAAAAGCCGACTATGTTATACATACAGCAGGGCCAATTTGGTTTGGTGGCAATAAAGGCGAGGAGGAAACTTTAGCTAACTGCTATAAAAATAGCCTTAAACTTGCTGTTGAAAACGATATAACAACAATATCATTTCCTTCTATAAGTACAGGAATATATAAGTTTCCTGTTGAAAAAGCATCAGAAATAGCTGTAAAAACTATAAATGATTTTTTACAAAGCGATAAAACAATAGAGTATGTACAAATAGTTTGTTATGATGATAAAACTTACAGAGCCTACAAAGAGGCTTATGATAAAGTTAATAACAAAAGTTGTGAATAATACATAGGTTTGTCCACAATAAAATATATTGAAAAATCAGTTATACACAGAGTTATACACATTATCAACAGTTTTGAGTGGCGAAAAAGTAGTTAATAACTTTAATTATGTAACAATATAGAGTTTGCTGTACTATTGTAATTTTATGTAAAAATAGACAGAAATGGATTACAGTTTTTGGTAATATTGCTGAAACTAAATATTTTCAAAAAAAATTTAAAATTTTAAGAGGATTTTTTAAAAAATAATCGAATATATATTATATAAAAATTAAAAAGTTAGATTAATTATTCTAAATAGCTTATTAAAAATCTAACTGATTTTTAAAAATATAATCTTAAAGTCTTAAAAAGACTTTTGGAAGGGGTTGTTTTTTATGCGTTACAACATCAAAGGAAAAAACATTGACATTGGCGAAAGAACTAGAGAAAAAGTTTCAGACAAACTTGACAGAATTAAAAAGCTTTTCCCAGAAGATGCAGAAGCAACAGTTAAATTTGAAGAACAGAAACTTGAAACTATTGTTGAAGTAACAATACATATGGGTAAAAGAATTATAAGAGCAGAGGCTAGAGATAAAGATATGATGGCTGGTGTAGATAAAGTTGTCGATATCTTAGAGGGTCAGATTGTAAAATATAAAAAACGCCTTCGTTCAAAAATGAGAAAAGATGTATCATTTAAGGAGGAATATGAATCAGTTAAAGTTTCAGAAGAAACTATTGACGAAACTCCTTTATATAAAATAGAAAAAGTTAAAAAATTTGAGCTTCGTCCTATGGATTCAGAAGAAGCTGTTATGCAGATGGAGCTTTTAGGACACGATTTCTTCGTATTTAGAAATGGCGAAACTGACATTGTTAATGTAGTTTACAAGAGAAAAGACGGTTCATTCGGTCTTATCGAGCCAGAGTATTAATTAAAAATTTGAATTTTAGTGCTGGATTTTTCCAGCACTTTTTTTGTGCGATTCTATCTATAAGCGAACAAAAATTGGTATAATAGTTAAGATTTTATTAATATAATTGCTTTTATCTAATTTTATATTGCATATACAAGGTAGTTTCTGTTAAACTATTAGAATGATAAAAGAAAGTTTGAGGAGGTCTTTGAATGGGACTTTTGGAAAAAATTTTTGGTAATTATAGTGATAAGGAAATAAAAAAGATAATTCCCGTTGTAGATAAAATAGAAAGTCTTGAAACGGAAATTTCAAAACTTTCCGACGAAGAGCTTAGAGCCAAAACAGACGAATTTAAAAAGAGAGTTCAGGAGCAGGGTGAAAGCCTTGACAGTATATTACCTGAAGCTTTCGCTGTTGTAAGAGAAGGTTCAAAACGTGTATTAGGTATGCGTCACTTCAGAGTACAGCTTATAGGTGGTATCGTTCTTCATCAGGGAAGAATTTCCGAAATGAAAACTGGTGAGGGTAAAACTTTAGTTGCTACACTCCCTGCATATCTTAACGCTATTAACGGTAAAGGTGTTCACGTTGTAACAGTAAATGACTACCTTGCAAAACGTGACGCTGAAACTATGACTCCGTTATACAACTTCTTAGGTCTTACTTGTGGTGTTATATTAAACGATATGAAGCCAGACCAAAGACGTGAGGCTTACAATAGCGATATAACTTATGCTACAAATAATGAGCTTGGTTTCGACTATCTTCGTGACAATATGGTTGTTCGTCGTGAAAATATGGTTCAGCGTGACCTTGCTTATGCAATTATTGACGAGGTTGACTCTGTTCTTATTGACGAGGCTAGAACACCTCTTATTATTTCAGGTAGTGGCGATAAGTCAACACAGCTTTACAAAGTAGCTGACACATTTGTAAAAATGCTTAAAAAAGGTCGTATTCTCAATGAGGAAGATGCCCTTAACCCACTTATAAAAGAGGAGCTTAAGGAAGAAGGAGATTTTGTTGTTGATGAAAAAGCAAAATCTGTTGTTCTTACTCAGGACGGTGTTAAAAAGGCTGAGAAATTCTTTAACTTAGAAAACCTTTCAGACCCAGAAAACCTTGAAATTCAGCACCACATAAACAATGCCCTTAAAGCTAACTACAATATGCACCTTGATAAAGACTATGTTGTAAGTGATGATGAAATCCTTATCGTAGACGAGTTTACAGGTCGTATTATGCCAGGTAGAAGATACTCAGACGGTCTTCATCAGGCTATCGAGGCTAAGGAAAATGTTAAAGTTAAACGTGAGAGCAAAACTCTTGCAACTGTAACTTTCCAGAACTTCTTCAATAAATATGAGAAAAAATCTGGTATGACTGGTACTGCACAGACAGAGGAATCAGAGTTTAGAAATATCTACGGTCTTGACGTTGTTGTAATCCCTACAAATAGACCGGTACAGAGAATAGATAAACAAGACGTTGTATATCGTACAGAGGCTGGAAAATTTAGAGCAGTTGTGCGTGATGTTGTTGAGGCTCACAAAAAGGGACAGCCTGTACTTGTTGGTACAGTTACAATCGATAAATCAGAACAGATAAGCAAAATGCTTAAAAGAGAGGGAATACCACATCAGGTATTAAATGCTAAATATCACGAGAAAGAGGCTGAAATTGTAGCTTTAGCAGGACAGAAAGGTGCTGTTACAATAGCAACAAATATGGCCGGTCGTGGTACTGACATTAAACTTGGCGAAGGTGTTCAGGAGCTTGGCGGTCTTAAGATTATAGGTACAGAAAGACACGAGTCAAGACGTATCGATAACCAGTTAAGAGGTCGTGCCGGTCGTCAGGGTGACCCTGGTGAATCACGTTTCTTCATTTCTATGGAGGACGACCTTATGCGTCTTTTCGGTTCAGAAAGAACTATGAAACTTGTAGATGCTATGGGACTTGAGGAAGATGACCCAATTGAACACGGTATGCTTACAAAAGCTATCGAAAATGCTCAGAAGAAAGTTGAAGGAAATAACTTCGCTGTTCGTAAACACCTCCTTGACTATGACGAGGTTATGAATGAACAGAGAGAGCTTATATACGGCGAAAGAAGACGTGTTCTTTTCGGTGAAAACTTAAGAGATAGTATTATGACAATGATTAAAGAGTTTGTTGACAATGTTGTTGAGAGATGTCTTGGAGAAATTACAAAGACTGAAGAATGGGATATGACAGAACTTAACGAACAGATTAATGCTGTTATACCTATGGGATTCATTAACATAAAAGACGAAAATTCAAAAGGTATGACTAAAGATAAACTTAAAGAAACTTTAGAAAAACTTGCTATTAAGATGTATGAAGACAAAGAAAAAGAAATTGGCGACGACGAAAAGATGAGAGAGCTTGAAAGAGTTATTCTTCTTAGAGTTATTGACCAGAAGTGGATGGACCATATAGATGATATGGACCAGATGCGTCAGGGTATCGGTCTTCACGCATACGCTCAGAGAGACCCTCTTATTGAATATAAGTATGCCGCTTACGATATGTTCAATGAAATGAGCGAAAATATACAGAATGATACAATAAAAACTCTCTACCACGTTAGAGTTGTAACAGAGCCTGTTATGGTTGAAGAAAAACAGCAGGTTATGTTTACAAATAGAGATGACTCAGCACAGAAAAAGCCTGTTGAACGCAAAGAGGAGAAAATAGGCAGAAATGACCCTTGTCCTTGCGGTAGCGGACTTAAATACAAACAGTGCTGTGGAAAAAATGACTAATATTATGTAAACTATATATGAGTGGCTTTCTGCCACTCATATAAAATATAATCAAAAATTTTTAACTTAAAAGGAGTTGATTTTTAATGTTCGAATTAGAACAGATTGGTCTTGAGCTTTCAGCTTATGACGAAAAATTAGAGGAAATGGGGGCTTCACTTTGACGTCGCTAGTGCGAAAGAAAAAATAGTGGAGCTTGAAGAAATGTCAGCTGACCCTGATTTTTGGAATGATATGGAGAAAAGTCAGAAAGTACTTCAGCAGACAAAAGCATTAAAAACAAAGGTTGAAAGATATGAAAACCTTGTAACAAAGTATGAAGATATCCTTACACTCATTGAAATGGGTAACGAGGAGGAAGATATAAGCATTCTTGATGAGGTTAAAGAGCTTACAGAAGAATTTAAAAAAGAGTTTGATGAGCTTAAAATATCAACACTTCTTGATGGAGAATATGATAAGCATAATGCAATAATTACACTTCACTCTGGTGCCGGTGGTACAGAGGCTTGTGACTGGGTAAGTATGCTTCTTAGAATGTATCTTCGTTGGGCTGACAATATGGGCTTTACTGTGGAGGAACTTGACTATCTTCCAGGAGATGAGGCCGGCGTTAAGTCTGTAACAATACAGGTTAACGGTGAAAACGCTTACGGTTACCTTAAATCAGAAAAAGGTATCCACCGTCTTGTCAGAGTATCACCGTTCGATAGCTCAGGAAGAAGACATACTTCATTTGCATCTTGCGACGTTATGCCGGAAATAGATGATGATATCGATATTGAAATCAATAACGACGACCTCCGTATAGATACTTATCGTGCTAGTGGTGCCGGTGGTCAGCACGTTAACAAAACATCATCAGCTATCCGTATAACACATAATCCAACAGGTATTGTTGTTCAGTGTCAGAATGAAAGAAGTCAGCACAGCAACAAAGATAGAGCTATGAAAATGCTTAAATCTAAACTTCTTGAATTAAAAATTGAGGAGCAGATGAAAAAACTTGCTGAAATCAGAGGAGATGTTAAGGAAATAGGTTGGGGAAGTCAGATTCGTTCCTACGTATTTATGCCTTACACTCTTGTAAAAGACCATAGAACAGGCGAGGAAACAGGAAACATAGCTTCTGTTATGGACGGTAATATAGACCCATTCATAAATGCCTATTTAAGATGGATTCATTCATAAGAGGGTTTTTATATGAAAGAAATCAAAATTACGTCAAAAGAGGAAAATCAGCGTCTTGATAAGTACCTTATGAAGTACTTTAATAAAGCACCAAAAAGTTTTATTTATAAGATGCTTAGAAAAAAGAGAATAAAATATAACGGTAAAAAGGCCGAGGGCAATGAGATGATAAAAAATGGCGATAGCTTACAGCTTTATCTCTCTGACGAAACAATGGAAGGCTTTATGGAGGAGAAAACTCTAAATGTAGCAAAAAGACATTTTGGTATAGTATATGAAGACGAAAATGTTATATTTGTTTCAAAACCTGCCGGTCTTTTGACCCACCCTGAAAAAGATATTGATAAAGATACACTTATAGACCAAATACTTTACTACTTGTACGAAAAAGGCGAATATACTCCGTCAGCAAGTTCTGTTTTTACTCCGGCTGTCTGCAATAGACTTGATAGGAATACAAGCGGAATAGTAGTTGCAGGTAAAAACCTTATGGCAGTTCAGGAGCTTAACCGAGCTATACAGGAGAAAAAGCTAGATAAATACTACATTGCTGTTGTAAAAGGTGGTATTAAAAAAGATGGTGAACTTACAGGCTATATAAAGAAAAATAGCGATAGCAATACATCATCTATATCTAAAACTGAAATGGCAGGCAGTAAAAAAGTCATAACAAAGTATAAGGTTATAGGTGAAAGTGATAAGTATAATCTTTTAGAGATTATGCTTATTACAGGTAAATCACATCAGATAAGGGCACAGTTCTCCTCTATGGGACACCCTCTTGTAGGTGATAGAAAATACGGCAATGAAGTTATAAATAAATATTTTAAAGTCAATTATGGTTTAAATAATCAGTTCTTACACGCATATAAGATAGTTTTAAACATAAATGACGGCGGACTTAGTTATCTTTCAGGCAGAGAGTTTACAGCTTCTTTACCTGAACCTTTAAATACAATAAAAAAAGATATTTTTGAGTGATGTATTCAAAAATTTAGTTGGGAGGAAGAAGAATGAAAGCTATAATATTAGCTGCTGGTTATGCTACTAGACTTTATCCACTTACTTTAAACAGACCTAAAGCACTTCTTGAAATTAACGGTAAGGCGATAATAGATTATATTATTGATGAAATAAACACAATAGACGAAATCGACGCTATATACGTTGTTACAAACCATAAATTTGCAGACCACTTTAGCCAGTGGGCAAGTAAATCCGATTCTAAAAAACCTATTGAGGTTATTGATGACGGTACAATGACAGAGGAAACAAGACGTGGTGCAATAGGCGATATTTTATACACAATAGATGAGAAGAACATTGATGACGAAACAGTTATAATAGCTGGTGATAACTTCTTTACATACAAACTTAAAGACTACGTTGACTATTATAAAAAAGTCGGTGACGACTGTGTTTGTGTTAAGGAGCTTAACAACCCAGAGTTTTGCAAGTCATTTGCTGTTGTTCTTATGGACGAAAACGGTAAGGTTATAGAGATAGAGGAAAAACCTGAAAGTCCTAAGTCTGATAAAGTGGCTTACGCTACATATATGTATACAAAAGATACAATGAAGCTTATAAGAAAATATATCGAGGAAGGCAACAAACCTGATGCTCCAGGTCACTTCCCAGAATGGCTTTGTGGCTTTAAAGATGTTTACGCATACGTATTCAACGGTGAGTGTTACGACATAGGTACTCCGCAAAGCTATAAAGAAGTTTGTGAGCTTTTCGGTAAATAATAAAGATTTTAAAGACACTCACTTTTTGTGGGTGTTTTTTTATTATAAAAAAGTAGGTTAAGAAAGAAAATTCAGATTTAAGATGTTAAAGTGATTAAAATAATATATGTTTAATATAAAAGTTTTAAAAGTGTGATATCTAAATATAAATTTTCAACTTTAAATAGAAATAGTTAAAATGTTTGACGGAGTTAGTATTGAAAAAGTAAAGTCATAGTTTATAAGCTGTGAGGAAATTTTAAAACATTAAAAAGAATAGCTATATCTAAATATTATTATTTAAGTACAAGGTGTATCTAAACAAAAAACGGCTATTACGAAAGGAAGTGAGGAAATGGAAGAAGTTAATTCAACAGAGATTATAAGATTAATTCAGTGGCTTAGACAAAAGGGTTTAAGCGAAGAGGAAATATTAGAATGTATTGAATACATTCACAAATAAAAAAATGAGTAGCTAGCAAATTACGAAAACTATAGCTACTCAAATAAAGAACATAAAGTGGCCGAAATCCTTACTTCGGCTACTCCTATCATAAGATTAGTAAAAGCAGAAATTCAATGTAGTTTGATTATATTATGTTTTATACTAAAAGCTAATATTATCCCAAGGAAATTTAGGGCGAAGATATGGGACTAATAATAAAAGTTGGATACCTAAAAAAAGGCTATTAAATATGGCTGACCGGTACGAAATAGTCCTATGTTTTGTGTGGGTGTAAGTTTGTGTAAGACATAGAAAAGAACAATCTTTAGATTTTTATCATAAGAATTTTAAGTTATCTATATTTTAAATTATCTATAATCTGAAATTATATGAGTACAGGGCAGTTATTAATAATATAACGGTATGATATAAAGGATTTAACTTTAAATTCTTAAAATCTCCTTATTGTTACAATAGTAAAATTATTTTTTTAAATAATAAACCCCCTCCGTAAATGACGAAAGGGGGCAATTTTAAGCCTTACTAATTATTTTTTTAACGCCTTTTTCAAATTTAGTTCTTGGTAACATAACCATATGCCCACAAGTGACACATTTTATACGAAAGTCAATTCCTGTTCTTAATATTTCCCATTGGTTGCCACCGCAAGGGTGATTTTTCTTCATTTGAACGATATCGCCTACATTAAATTCCATTAGTATCTCCTACCTTTTAAATATTCTATAAATCTTTTAAAAATACGTCTTTGAGTATTATTTTTATCTGTTATTTCAGGGTGAAACTGTAATCCTAAAATAAAGTTATTTCCTAGGTACTCCATTCCCTCTATTACTAAATCATCACTTATAGCAGATGCTATAAAGTCTTTTGGTATAATTGAAACTGCTTGGTGATGAAATGAGTTTACATAAATCTGTCTCTTATACACATCTCCGAGCCCACGAGACATACCG
>JADIMX010000114.1 GCA_017694425.1 Candidatus Fimicola merdigallinarum | reverse complement strand
AAGATGTTATCTTTTTTATGGCACAGAAAATTTTTTGAAAAAGGCATATGAGGATAGATTAAAAAAAGCCGTTATAGACCCATCATTTGAAATGATGAATTATCTTTGTCTTGAGGATAAAGCAGTTACTGTTGAGAAGATAATTGACTTTTGTGAAACTATGCCATTTTTTAGTGATAGAAAATTACTTATAGTTAGAAATAGTGGTTTTTTTAAAGGTAGCAAGAAAACCGAAGAAGAATCAGATGAAAAAACTCAAAGTAGCGATGTAGATATCCTTGAGGAATATTTAAAAAATGTTCCTGAGACAGTTTGTATTATATTTTCTGAAGATGAAGTTGATAAAAGAAAGAAAATATATAAAACATTCACAAAAGAGGGCTATGCTTGTGAGTTTAAAACTCCTGATGAAAAGGATATTATTGACTGGATAGTGAAAAATCTTAAGAAAAATAAGATAATGATATCGAGGGCAACTGCATCTTACTTAATACGAAGTGCAGGAGGGGAACTTGAAAATCTTTCTAGGGAGATAGAAAAACTTGAGTCTTACAAAAATGAAAATGAGGAAGTAACAGTTAAAGATATTGATGATATATGTACAAAATCTTTAGAAACAAAAATATTTGACCTTGTAGGTGCTATAGGAAAGAGGAAGCCTGACACAGCCATTACAATATACAAAAATCTTATAATGATGAAAGAGTACCCAGGAATGATACTTTATATGGTTGTAAGACAGTTTAGGCTTATACTTCAATGTATGGTGCTTTCAAATACTGGCGAAGATATGAGAAGTATAGCAACTATGGTAGGAATAAGGGATTTTGTCGTTAAAGAGTGCCTTTCTCAGTCTAAGAATTTTACTGTAAATGGTCTTAAAAGGGCATTGGAGGAGTGTATTGAAATAGATACAAGTATAAAAACAGGTCTTATTGATGCTGAAACTGCTGTTGAAACTCTTATACTTAAATATAGCATATAAATAAAAATTGATATGCACCCGAAAGTTAAACGCTTTTTGAGGTGCATATTTTTATATCAAAAGCAGAGTTTAAAATATATGTTATAATGAGTGTTTTTAAAAATTTTTTAGGATATTGTGAAACGGTACGAAAATGTAATCTAGGTTTCATATAAATTGGTGGGCTGGTTAGTAAGTTTGTGAAGATTTGAATGTATTAATTAAAAGAATGAACTTAAAGTTTTTGAGGTGTATATTTTTATGGCAAAAGCAGAGTTTAAAATATATGTTATAATGAGTATTTCTAAACATAATTTATGATATTGTGGAATAGTACGAAAATATAATCTAGGTTTCATATAAAGCGGTGGAGTAATGATTATGCTGAAAAGATGTAAACGTATATAATTAGAAGAACTAGGCAAAAATTTTATTAAGGATATACGAGGAAATAAGGGGGGCAGTAAAACTTGATAAGAAGATTTGATGTTAGAAAACTCAAAGCTAAGGTATATATAATCAATAATAATATAGTAAAAAGTTAATAAGGGAGTTTTGATTAAGATACAAACAAAAGAAAAATGGCAGAGTTCTGTTAAATACAGAACTCATTTCATTGTAATTTAATATTTATTTGTATAATATTTATGTGTAATTTCAATATATTTTTAATTAGCCTTTTTTCTTCTTAGTTTTTTTAAGAAAAACAGTATCGTAAACTTGGTTTCTTCCCATTTTATACGCTGTTTTAATTATTTTTATTTCATCATCACTAAGCTCACGCCCAAGCTCTTTTACAAAGTGGTCAAGCAAAGCTTTTGTGTTAATTATGTGTTTACCCATTTTCTTTCTTGCTAAGTCCATTACATTAAATGTATCATAGCTTACTTTTTCAGGCTTTACTATGTTAAATATTTTTGCTGTATAATCGGCATCGTTTAATGCGTCGTGGAATGAGCTTTCTATTTCTATTCCTAACTCGGTAACAGCATTTTTAAGACCTATGCTCTTGCCTGCCTCATATTTTAAGTATTTGGAGGCATAGGACTGTATATTTATATATTTATCAGTTATAAGATTTATATCTATGTTATGGACAAGTATATTTCTATACAAAGCCTTAATATCATCTATTCCCCAAGTACAGAGAACACTGTCATCATTTCCGATAAACTCTATAAATTTATTAAATACATCAGGAAAAGTCATTTTACCTTTAAGGTCTTTTTCAGTTTTTCCTGTTATTTTTTCAACGTAAGGGTGTATTCTTTTATAGAATACAGGTTTTATCATATAATTAAATGTATCGATAAATTCAAACTTATCATTAAGTTTTACAGCTCCGATTTGTATTATTTCAAAGGGACATTCAGGATTTAATTCATATGATTTTCCAGTCTTAAACTTAAAGGGCTGATTAAATTCCAAATCAAAAACTATATAATTCATAATAGCCTCCCAATATTTACTTTTTTACTTTAATAGTATATCATATTTTTATAGAAATAAAAACGATTTTAAAAGAGGTGTATAAAAATGATGATTAAATTTACAGAGGAACAGAAAGCTAAAGGGATAAATGTATTTGAAATAGAGGAAGACGAATTATTATTTGAGGGTGAGTATATAGAGGGCGAGGGCAAAAGCTATGTTATAACAGGTATTGCCACAATAGAAGGGGAAAGATACCACGAATTTCAGATAGAATTTGAGCTTTTAGAAGAGCCTAAGTCAGAGAGTGCAGAGGATATAATGGGGGCAGAGTGGGACTGGTACGATTATATCTGTTAAATAAAAAACTGCCACTTATACTGAAAATTATAAATTTAAGTAGGTGTCAGTTTTTATTTGTCGCCAAATAAGTTAGATATAAACCACTAGCAAAGCTGGGGAATAGGTAAAATTTTTGTAGAAAAATAAAAATCTTACATAATAGAATTTACCTGAAGTCTAAAGATATAAATATCTAAATGGATATGCGAATACCATAATAGTATTTGCACCCTAATATAGTATACAGAAATAGAAGTGTAATTGTTAGACCTAGAGGCTTACAATAAGAAAAAAGCCCTATAAGGGCTTTTTTAATCCACCCATTTAACGGGTGGTTTTTATTTGTTTATAAATAAGCTATAGGCAAAATTTTATAGAAAATTAAAAATCCCCTATAATAGAATTGGTCTGAAACCTAAAGATATAAATATCTACATATAGTATACAGAAATAGAAGTGTAATTGTTAGACCATTCATACCTTTTTAGAGGATTACAATAAAAAAAGCCCTATAAGGGCTTTTTTTATTTAAGAAAACTATTTTTACTTATATCGTCTTCTCTAAGTATGTGACCGGCAGATGGAATACTGTTCGCTCTGTAATAGTCTATATTATCGCTTTCAAAGTTAGATAATCGTGTTGCAAAAGTGATTTTACTTTCGCTTTTCTTTTTAAGAGTGTAAACCTGTATTCCAGATGCACTCTTTGTTGAAGATTCACTTACAAGAGAAGTGTTTATTATAGATGCTCTCTCTCCATCTCTAACTATAAGTACATCATCTTCTTCATCAAATTTCTGAATATATACTACTGGTGATTTTGATGAGTAAGCATTAATAAGTTTCTTTCTATTTGTCTTTGTATAGTAGGCAGATAAAGGTATTCTGCTTGCTTTTCCGGACTCATATATAAATAGCATAAAGCCTGTGTAATCATATATTGCAGTCATATAGAGTATTCTCTCATCATCATCAAGACCTAAAAGGTTTGTTAAATACTCTCCTAAAACACTAGCTTTGGTATCTGATATATCGCTAGTCTTAACCTTGTAAACATTACATTTGTTTGAGAAAAGAAGTATTTCAGATTTATTTGTAGTCTCTAATTCCTGAATTATTTCGTCATCTTCTTTAAGTTTCTGCTCACCTGATGAACGCAATGAAACGAGAGATATTTTTTTGAAGTAATTTTCTTTTGTAAGGAAAAGACGAACGCCATAATCTTCAATAAAATCTTCTGTGGATACAGTTTCTACTTCGCTTTCATCTATAATAGATGAAACCCTATCTTTGCCATACTTTTTAGCTACCTGTTTAAGCTGTTTACAAATAATATCCTTTATCTTTTTCTCACTTTTCAATGTTTCTTCAAGATTTTTAATATCACTTGATAAAGTGTCAAGCTCTTTTATTCTATTTAAAATATACTCTTTATTTATGTTTCTAAGTTTGATTTCAGCTATATACTCAGCTTGAATTTCATCAATTCCAAAGCCGGACATAAGATTAGGTACTACATCACTTTCAAGCTCTGTATTCCTTATTATAGAAATAGCTTTGTCTATATCCATAAGTATTTTTGAAAGACCCTCTAAAAGATGTTTTTTATCACTTTTCTTTTTAATATCGAAAGCTATCTGATTTCTTATGGAATCCATTCTAAATAAAGTCCACTCTCTTAAAATTTGGAGAACACCTAAAGTCATAGGGTTTCCTTTAATAAGTAAGTTAAAGTTACAGCTAAAAGAATCCTGAAGTGGTGTAAGTTTAAAAAGTTTCTGCATAAGCATATCAGGTTTTGTGTTTCTCTTTATATCGATAGCGATTTTAAGACCATTAAGGTCGGTTTCATCTCGTATATCTGTTATTTCTCTTATTTTTCCTGCCTTTATAAGCTGTATTATCTTATCTATAATAGACTCGATATTTGTTGTGTAAGGTATTTCATAAACCTCTATACAGCTGTTTTTACTGTCATATCTGTATTTTGAACGTATTTTAAAGCTACCACGACCAGTTTCGTATATTGAATCCATATCTTTTTTTGAATAAATAATCTCGCCACCAGTAGATAAGTCTGGTGCAAGAAGAGTTTTGGATAAGTCGCAGTTTTCGTTTTTAATATATTCAATAGCAGTGTTACAAACTTCTCTAAGATTAAAGCTACATATAGAGCTTGCCATACCTACAGCTATACCTTGATTAGGGCTTACAAGGATATTAGGGAAGGTAGTAGGTAAAAGTACAGGCTCTTTTGTAGAGGCATCAAAGTTATCTACAAATTCAACTGTATTTTTATCTATATCAGCAAATATCTCGTTACAAATAGAGGAAAGTTTAACCTCTGTATAACGTGCAGCCGCATATGCCATATCTCTTGAATATTGCTTACCAAAGTTACCCTTGGAGTCTATGAAAGGGTGGAGTAAAGCACCGTTACCTTCTGTAAGACGCACCATAGTTTCGTATATGGCAGCGTCTCCGTGAGGGTTAAGTTTCATTGTTTCACCTACAACAGCTGAGGACTTCTTTCTATCACCATTTAAAAGCCCTGACTTATACATACTGTAAAGTAGTTTTCTGTGTGATGGCTTAAAACCATCAATTTCCGGTATGGCTCTAGAAACAATTACACTCATAGCATAAGGCATATAGTTAAGTTCAAGAGTATCAGTTATTTTCTGTTCTATAATATTTATTGATTTAAAATCATCATCATTATTTTTTTTTCTAGCCATAATAAAAACCTGCCTTTTATCAGCTTATGTCACTTAAATCAATGTATAAGTGACCGTATTCTTCTATAAATTCTTTTCGTCCTTTAAGATTTTCACCTAAAAGAAGTTCAAATTTTTCTTGAGTTTTCTCAACAGTATCAGGTGTTACAAGTATAAGTCGTCTTGTTTTAGGGTTCATAGTTGTTTCCCACATCATTTCCGGTTGGTTTTCGCCAAGACCTTTAGAACGCTGGATTTTATACTTACCTTTTATCTTAGATAAAACCTGTGATTTCTCATTTTCGGAATAAGCAAAGTAAGTATTTTTTCCTGCTGTTATCTCGTAAAGAGGAGATTCAGCAATATATACCTTTTTCTCACGAATAAGGGAAGGCACAAGACGGTAAAGCATTGTAAGTATAAGAGTTCTTATCTGGAAGCCGTCAACGTCAGCATCAGTACATATTATGATTTTATTCCATTTAAGCTGTGTTATATCGAAAGAGTTAAGGTCGGAGTTATGTTTTGACTTTATTTCCACACCACAGCCGAGAACTTTTAAAAGGTCTGTTATGATACTGTTTGCAAATATTTTATTGTAGTCAGCTTTAAGACAGTTAAGTATTTTACCACGCACCGGCATAATAGCCTGAAACTCAGCATTTCTACCTAATTTACAAGAACCTAAAGCAGAGTCACCCTCAACAATGTATATTTCACGTTTATCTACATCTTTTGAACGACAGTTAACAAATTTTTCTACACGATTATTTATATCAATATTACCGGTAAGTTTTTTTCGTATGCTTATTCTTGTTTTTTCTGCTGTTTCACGACTTCTCTTGTTTGCGAGAACTTGATTTGCTATCTTGTCAGCCTCGATTTTATTTTCTATAAAGTATACTTCAAGCTGATGTTTGAAATATTCAGCCATAGCCTCCTGTATAAATTTGTTTGTAATAGATTTTTTAGTCTGATTTTCATAGCTTGTCATAGTGGAGAAAGAGTTTATAACAAGTATAAGACTGTCCTCTATATCTGAAAATGTTATTTTCTTTTCATCTTTTTTGTAAAGTCCATTATTTTTTATATATTTATCAATAGCATAAACGAATGCAGTTTTTACAGCCTTATCAGGAGAGCCACCGTATTCAAGAAAACTTGAGTTATGATAGTATTCTAAAAGGTTTACTTCATTATTGAAACAAAATGCAGTCTGGAATTTAAGTTTATATTCCGGCTTATCCTCTCTATCTCGACCTGATGTTTCAGTTTCATAATACTGTATATCTGTAAAGCCTTTGTCATTGTTAAGCTCTAAAAGATAGTCTTTTATACCGTTTTCGTATACAAATATAGTTTTTTCATCATTTTCTTCATCATAAAGCTCAAATGTAAGACCGGCATTTACAATAGCCTGTTTTTTTAATACATCTTTGAAGTAAGATATAGGAATGTCTATATCGGTAAAAACATCATTGTCAGGTCGCCATATGATTTCCGTACCTGTCTGTTTTTGTTTTGTCTTAGTTTTCATAAGACCACCGATATTTTCGCCTTTTTCAAAGTGTAATTCATATTTAAAGCCATCACGATAAACAACTACGTCCATATATTCTGAGGAATACTGGGTTGCACAAGTACCAAGCCCGTTAAGGCCTAAGCTGAACTCGTAGTTTTCGCCACTATTGTTGCTGTATTTACCACCAGCGTAAAGCTCACAGAATACAAGTTCCCAGTTAAAACGGTCCTCTTTAGGGTTATAATCAACTGGTATACCACGACCGTAATCCTTTATGGATATTGAATTATCTTTAAAAACAGTTATATCTATTTTATTACCAAAGCCTTCACGAGCCTCATCTATTGAGTTTGAAAGTATTTCAAAAACAGAATGTTCACAACCCTCAATACTGTCAGAGCCGAATATTACAGATGGACGAAGACGAACTCTGTCAGCACCTTTTAAAGAGGTTATACTTTCGTTGTTATATGAAGAATTTGTGTTTTTTGCAGACATAAATAACACCTACTTAATATTTTTATATTCTTATAATTTAGCAAAAAAAAGGAGCTATAAAAAATAGACTCCCAAAATTTTCAAATAATATGTCGGATAACCGAACACTTGTTACCTATGTATTGTAACAAATTAAGTTTTTAATGTCAATGATATAGTATACTTTAGAAATCTATATAAAAGTGAAAAGCCCCTAAAGACCTTTCACTTTTCAGCAATATTATACTTTTTTTCTAAATTTTTTTAGGTCGTCATTAGATTTTATGTTGCTGGAGTTTAAAACTATTTCACCCATAGTCTGCTCACCACTAGACATAAAAAATTCTTTGGCATCTTTAGAGTTTTTCATAAGCTCATTTGCATTTTTAAATTTATCATTAGCCATATAATATCACCTCGAAAGTAGTATTTTCAAATGAAAAATAAATTATTCTAATATAGTAACACTTTTTATGAAAGTACATATATTATAGTAAAGACAAGGACAAGGAGGGAAATGAAAATGAGTTGTAGATGTAATAGTTGTAATAGCTGTAACAACAATACAATGGAAGCTAGATTAAGAGAGGCTTACGAAGCTGGCTTTAAAGCTGGTAGAGCTCGTGGTTTCGAAGAAGGCTTTGAAAAAGGTAGAGAATCTGCACAGTCAGATGATGACTGCGGTTGTGGTTGCAACTGTGGTTGTGGCTGTAGATAAGTAAAATAAAATTTCTACTGGTAAATTTATATGCCTTGATAAAAAAAGAGGGGGGATTTTTAAAAAATCCTCCTTTTTTGCGTTTAAAAAAGTTAAATTATTTAAAATTAAAAGGGTAGTGGTAAAAAGAAAGCTACTGATATTAACCAGTAGCTTTAAAAATATAATTATTCTTTTGTTAAAAGATGTAAGTTATCAATGTAGTCACTTTCGTAAGCGAGTTTCTTTTCAGCCTCTGATGTATATTTTTTAACGAGAGTGCTTGATTTCATAACAGCCTGAAGTGTACCTGCACCAGCTACACAACCTCCTGGACAAGCCATACCTTCGAGAAGATACCCATCTCTCTTACCTGCTTTAGCCATCATAAGCATTGTTTTACAGTTCTTTAATCCCTCGGCAGAGTCTATAAGAACCTCTTTATCTGGGTGTTTTTCCTGTATACACTGTTTAACAGCATTAGCAACACCGCCACTTACAGCAAATCCACGACCGTTAGCAGTACCCTCTGTAAATGGTTCATCAGCTACAACCTGTGGAAGGTCGATACCTTTAGCCTCAAACATACCCATAACTTCCTCGAATGTTAAAACGAAGTCAATATCACTTCTTACACTCTTTCTGCTAGCCTCAAGTTTTTTAGCAGCACAAGGTCCTATAAATACAACTTTAGCATTTGGTTTATCTTTTTTAATAAGACGACCAGTTAAAACCATAGGAGTTAATGCCATTGAAATATATGGTTTAAAGTCTGGGAAAAGTTTTTTCGCCATAACAGACCAAGCAGGACAACAGCTTGTAGCCATAAATGGCTGTTCTGATGGCACTTTGTTAAGGAAGTCTTCAGCTTCTTCAACTGTACAAAGGTCAGCACCGATAGCAACTTCAACAACATCATCAAAACCTAACTCTTTTAAAGCACCTTTTACTTTTTCAGGTGTAACAGTAGGTCCAAACTGACCAACGAAAGCAGGAGCTATTGCAGCAATAACCTCTTTGTCTGATTTAAGTGCGTGTATAGTTTGGAAAATCTGTCCTTTATCAACAATAGCACCGAATGGACAGTTAACAAGGCACATACCACAAGATACACATTTATCATAGTCGATTTCAGCACGACCGTATTCATCTGATTTTATTGCGTCCATTCCACAACTTAAAGCACAAGGACGTTCAAGTTTATTTATAGCGTGATATGGGCAGACGTCAACACATCTTCCACATTTAATACATTTTTCTTGGTCAATAACAGATTTGCCATTTACCATATGAACTGCGTCTTTAGGGCAAACCTCAACACAAGGGTGAGCAAGACAACCCTGACAGCTTGATGTAACTTCGATTCTCTTTTCAGGACAAGCATTACAAGCAAATTTTATGATGTTTATTAATGGGTCATCATAATATTTTTCTTCGATAGCACTTTTTTCTATACCTTCACTTAAAGGAGCGTGCTCAAACATTTTTCTTAATGGAAGACCTATTCCAAGACGTAAGCGTTCTCCTATAATTGCTCTTTCAAGGAATACAGATTCTCTATGTAAAGCCTGTTCTCCTGGTATTATTTTGTAAGGAAGAGCTTCTATTTTTTCTGCGTAATCTCCTCCCTCATAAGCAAGTCTTGCAATTTCTGTAAAGACCTTTCTTCTTATGTCTGTTACTGAGTTATAAATTCCTCTCCTATCACTCATTTAAATATCACCTCTTAAACCATTATATATAAAATAAAAAGCATAATCAACAGATTTA
>JADIMX010000113.1 GCA_017694425.1 Candidatus Fimicola merdigallinarum | reverse complement strand
ATTTCACATCTATCTTCGTCCTGCCATATCTGCATAGTTACACCTATAACATTATAGCCTTTTTCCTTTAAAAGATATGCCGCAACAGAACTATCAACTCCACCAGACATACCTACAACTACTGTTTTTTTATCCATAAACTTCCACCTTTTTATATTTAAATTTATAATCAATATAGTAACCTAAAAAATATTTAAAATCAAGATTAAGTATATTTAGACATAAAATAAACCCCTCTTGTTAGTTTTTATCTCTAACAAAAAGGGTCTACTCCAAAATTAAACCTTTTTGAAAATACCGTCAAACATATTTCCAACAACCTCAAACACAGCACAGGTTTTATCAACAAATGTTAAAACATAGGACTCTTTATATTTAGGTGGCACAAGTGTACAAGGCCACATATGTTTTAATATAGCATCTTTTTCTACTTCATTTACATCTGTTATCTTCCTAGCATTATCATATGCAACACGTGGGTGCCAAGCAGCGTGATTACACTTTCTTGTATTACTTTTTACTCTCCAATCGTAATAGAAAATATCGTGCATCATACCAGCTCTTGCAGCTGAGCGATAATCCCAACCTAAAAATCTACATATAAGAAAGCTATAATAAGCTACATTTATACTATGCTGTAATCTACTTGTGTGACAATGTTGTTCATAGTTATCAAGTTTCTGTATTTTTTCGTGGTTATATATATCTGAGATACAATCCATAAATTCTATTGCTAATATATGTTCGAGGCTTTTGAGGTTTACTTTTGAACCTATTGCTTTTTCCATAACTCCTCCTTAAAATCAAAAAAATATTTAAATTTCACTTCTAAATTATATCATATTTAAGTAGAAAAATAAATTAAATTTAGATAAAAATTCAAAATTTTTATACAATTTAATTATAGTTTTTGACAAATTTTACACAAAAAGGAGCTTATAATTTATAAGCCCCTTAAATATTTAGTCTATACATTCCTTTATACTATCAAGTATAGAAAAAGCAACCTTTTCTTTGCTCATAAGCTCAAGAGATATTTCAGAATCTTTTGTTATTATTGTAACTAAATTGGTATCGACACCAAATCCTGCTCCATCTTCTTTAAGATTATTAGCAACTATCATATCAATATTTTTTCTTTTAAGTTTTTCTCTTGAATTTTCAATCATATTACTTGTTTCCATAGAAAAACCACATATAAACTGATTAGGTTTTCTATTTTCACCTATATATTTTAATATATCATCAGTTCTTTCAAGATTAATTGACATATCTCCATCTTTTTTCTTTATCTTTTCGTCGCTAACCTGCATAGGTCTATAATCAGCAACAGCAGCAGATTTTATTACTATATCTACATTTTCAAACTCGCTTTTAACTGCATCAAACATATCCTTTGCACTTAAAACATCTATTGTCTTAACAAAAGGAACTTTAGGTATATTTGTCTTACCACTAACAAGTATAACCTCAGCACCTCTAAGCATAGCAACTCTAGCTATTTCATAACCCATTTTGCCCGTAGAATGATTTGTAATATATCTTACAGGGTCAATTTTCTCCTGTGTAGGCCCTGCTGTGACAAGTATCTTTTTACCTTTTAAATCTTTTTCGCAAGCGATTTCTCTTTCTATATGTTCAAATAAAACTTGTTCTGAAGGCATTTTACCATCACCCTCATCTCTACAAGCTAAAAATCCTTTTGCTGGCTTTATAATTTCAAAACCATAGTGCTCTAGTTTTTTAATATTATCCTGAACGATAGCATTATTATACATATTTGTGTTCATAGCTGGTGATACAATTATCTTACATTTACAAGCAAGAGCTGTTGTTGTAAGCATATCATCTGCAATACCATTTGCCAATTTACCTATAACATTAGCAGAAGCCGGTGCTACAAGCATAACATCAGCTTTTTTAGCCAAAGATACGTGGGCAACGTGAAATTGAAAGTTTCTATCAAAAGTTTCTACAAGACATTTGTTACCTGTAATAGTTTCAAATGTTATAGGATTTATAAAATTAGTTGCATTTTTAGTCATTATAACGTGTACATCACATTTTTTCTTTACAAGCATACTAGCAAGATTTGCTATTTTGTATGCTGCTATACTCCCTGTAACTCCAAGAATAACTGTTTTATTACTAAGCATATCTATTGCTCCTTTTACTTTAAATTACGTATATTATTTTTTTGAAAAATTCAATTTTATAAGAACCTTGCATATAGCAGTTGTAACTATTGCAGAAACTATTGCCTCTGGTATACCATTAGTTCCTATTATTCCGATTATAAATATATATAAAGCCGTTGAAGAAATATTATTTGCTAAAGAATAGCTATCTGCAAAAAATAAATATATAAATCCCATAACAAGAATAGTATTGATAAGAGAGCCTACAATACCGGAAGATACCAATGCAACAGTACTTCCTCTATCTTTTCTAGATAAGAGTTTATATACAAAATAAGGTACTACACCTACAAGTATTCTCGGAACAAAACAAACAACAAGACTTAATAAATTACCGTGAGCCTCACCTATACTGTAGAATGGTGAAAAAACAAATGATGTTGCTGTCGGATTTATAGTATTATTTATAAGACTTGTAAGACCGAAAATAAAACCTAAAATAGCACCATTTTTATAACCCATAATTATAGAACCTATTATAACAGGTATATGAAGAATTGTAATTCTAGTAACAAAAAGTGGTATGTACCCTAGAAATGGTGTGAATGCCATAATTAATATTATAGCGATAAATAGTGCAAGTTGCACAAGTTCCAATGTTTTTTTCTTTGTATCCATATTTACCTCCTGCTGTCGTTCTCAAAAAGAGATACAACGCTAATATTATTTGAGCAAAATACTATATTACTCAATGTAGAGT
>JADIMX010000112.1 GCA_017694425.1 Candidatus Fimicola merdigallinarum | reverse complement strand
TTCATCAACTGTTTTATAGCCTTTTAAGTAGCCAAGGTATGATGTTATAGCGTGGCCTGTATTAAGAGTGAAAAGCTTTCTTTCGATATATGCCATAAGATTTCCGGCAAGATTCATACCTTTAATTTCAGGTATTTCACCTTTAAAAGATGCTTCTTCTACGTTCCACTCATAGTATTTCTCAACAACTACATCAATGAAGTTTTCGCTTTTTACCGGTGGAACAATTCTATCTACTGAACAATCAGGGAATCCTACAAATTTATCAGCGTACTCTTTTCCTTTTTCAGTAAGTGCAGGATAAACAGCCTCTTTAAGCTGTGAGCTTGCTTTTATAGCATTTTCACAAGCAATAATATTTAAGTATTTTTCTGAGCCATTTTCTGCACGTTTATTTATAGCCTCTGCTATTGTAGGTGCAATTCTTGGTAAAATAACAAGGCCAACTGCTGTTGTTATGATTTCTGCCTCCTGCATTTCATCAATAACCTCTGGCCTTGTTGAATTTACACCACTTATATTTGTTATTATTTCCTCGCTACACTCAACGTCCATAACGTGAACTGTATAACTCTTATCCTCATTTATTTTATCTATAACTGCCTCATTTACATCTGCAAATACAACGTGGTATCCTGCATCTGCAAGTAAAGCACCAATAAATCCTCTACCTATATTACCAGCACCAAACTGTATAGCTTTTTTCATATAAATTCCTCCTCAAGCTAAATTCTAATTATAAAAGAGCGTACCCATATTTCGGGTACACTCTAAAGTTTATTACATATTTACCCGAAAGCAATATGCTAAAAATTATTATTTGAACATTTCAAGTATTTCTTCTGGTGTTTTAGCATTTTTAAGTTTTTCAATGTTAGCCTCATCTTCGATAACTCCACCAATTTTAGCTAAAAGGTCTAAGTGTTCGTCACCGATACCAGCTATACCAAATATAAGGTAAGCTTTCTCGTCACCAAAGTCAACGCCGTCTGGATACTGAAGAAGAACGATACCTGTTTTCTTAACCTCATTTTTAGCACTTGATGTACCGTGAGGTATAGCAACACCAAATCCCATATATGTTGAAACAGTATTTTCTCTTTCAATCATAGAAGGAATATAGTTTTCGTTTACATATCCAAGCTCGTTAAGAAGTTTTCCGGCCTCTTTTATAGCTTCCTCTTTTGAAACTGATTTAAGACCTGTTTTAATACCTTCTTTAACCATTATTCCACTTTTTACGTTGTCACTAGCATTATCAACTTTATCTTCAGTTGTAGCTACTGTTTCGCTTTTTCCACTTGCTTTTTCTTCAAGAGATGCGTATAAAGCATCAAGGTTAGGGTCTGCAAGGAAGTTGCCTATTGTAATAAGCTGAGCCTGTGGAGCACTAGCTTTGGCTCTATCCTGTAATACAGTCTGGCAAACAACAACATCTGTATCATTTGGAACATTGTCAACTGATGTATTTATAACTGTTATTCCTAAGTTTAAAGGAGCTATTCTATTTCTAAATTTTGTAGCACCCATAGCACTTGAACCCATACCAGCATCACAAGCGAAAACTATTTTTTTGATTTCGCCAGTTGTTCTAGCAAGACCTTTAGCCTCAGCTTTCATATCTTTCATTTTTTCTGTAGCTTCGTTTAAGTTTTTCTCTCCGGCCATTTTTACAATAGGAGATGCTACAAGGAATGATATTACTGTTGCAATTAATACACCGCCAAGTACAATAAGTGTTTCTCCTTTTGGTGCAACTGCAAGGAATGCAATAATTGAACCTGGAGAAGCAGGGCCAACAAGACCTGCACCTGTAATTGTGTAGAAGAATATTGTCACTATTGATGCAACAATAGGAGCTATAATAATTACAGGGTTCATAAGTATGTATGGGAAGTATATTTCGTGAATACCACCTAAGAAGTGGATAATTACAGCACCTGGAGCAGAGCTTTTTGTTGTTTTATCTTTAGCAAATGCCCAGTAAGCAAGAAGTACACCAAGACCTGGGCCTGGGTTAGCCTCAAGCATATACATAATTGATTTTCCAGCTTCTGCTGCCTGTTCAGCACCGATAGGTGTAAATATACCGTGGTTAATAGCATTGTTAAGGAAAAGAACCTTAGCAGGTTCGATAAATATAGCAACAAAAGGAAGAAGTTTATTCTGTACAAGTATTGAAACTCCAGCTGTAAGGAATGCAAGGATACCAGCCATAACAGGTCCTATTAAGTAGTAGCCTATTATTGCAAGAATCATACCTAAAATACCAACTGAGAAGTTATTTACAAGCATTTCAAATCCGGCAGGTATTTTACCTTCAACCGCCTTATCAAAATACTTAATTACAAGTCCACCAACAGGACCCATTAACATAGCACCAATAAGCATTGTCTGGTCTGAACCACAGATAACACCAACTGTAGCGATAGCACCCATTATACCTCCTCTATCGCCTCCAACCATTTTACCGCCCTGAAAAGCGATAAGAATAGGTATAAGGTAAGAAAGCATAGGTGTAACAAGTGTTTCAAGTCTAGGATTTGGGAACCAACCTTTTTCAATGAATAAGGCTGTAATAAAGCCCCAAGCTATGAATGCACCAATGTTTGGCATAACCATAGCACTCAAGAATTTACCGAATTTCTGAACGCTGTTTTTCATAGTCAACACTCCATTCTTTTTAATACTGTTTTCTTATAAAACTTCAAAAGACTTTTTTCTAGTTCTCTTGAAATATCATCAGAATTTTTCTCCTGTATAGCATTTAAAAAGCCCTGATTTTCAACTAAAGCACCACTAATTTCGCTCATAATATCCATATAGACCTTGTTATCATCATTAGGCACAAGCATTACTACTGCACCATTTATTAAACATTCATCTTCTTTAAGAGGAGTTTTAAGTCTTACATATCCAAAGGAACAATTACTAACTCCATCTGTTTTGCAATGTAAAAGCATCATCTTAAAATCACCTATATATGTGCTTGCTATATCCTCTCGTTTTTTCAAACTTTGGAATATACGATTTTTGCTATCCATATTTTCGGCAAAAATACTGGACGCTACATCTATAAGCTCATATTTATCTTTAACACTTAAAATATTGTAAAGTCTTACTGTGGAAATAAGATTTAATATTTCATCACCAAGTTTACTAATATAAATAATTTCATCTTTTCCAATATTATTTTTTTCCACCAAAACTTTCTTTATAGGCTTTTCTTTATCGATACCATCTATTGCATTTTTAATCAGGATTTTATCCTGCTCTAAAAGTATAGGATTTACGCATACATAAGGGAAATCTATACTTAAATGTATTGTAGAAACTATAAAATCTATACCATCATTTATAAGTTTATCTACATCAATATTTATAGCAGATACAATGTCTGATATTTCTATATTATGAAAATATTTAGTTAAGTTTACAGCTAGCATCTTTGAAGTTCCAAGACCTGTAGGGCAAACCACAACAACAGATACCTTGTTTTCGGCAGATTTAATTTTTTCTACCGCCACACAAAAGTGCATTGCTATGAAAGCAATCTCTGTTTCTGGTATTTTATCTACTCCAACAGCCTCTTTTAAAATATCACAACTTTTTTCCGTCGCTTCATAAATGTCACTATATTTTTCTTTTATAGTTTTAAGCTGAGAATTTTTAATATTAACATTCATAGATAGCCTGCTTATAACCGGTGCTATATGATTACATAGGTCTTCAACAAGCATTTCATTATCTCTTAGATAAACTTTAAGCTCCTTCTCCATAAGAATTATTATTGTAAGAACAAGCTGTCTTATATTTATAGTGCCGGAATAAAGTCTAGATTTATTTTCTGTTATCCATATTTTGGCACTTATAAGATGCATTGTTATAAAACCTATTTCATCTTTCGGGATTACTACTCCCATTTTACTTTCAATAGCCTTACCAATCTCCTCTGCAACAGAGAATTCTGGCATCATTTCAAGTTTTGAAAGTTTTTCTTGTTCCATTTCAATTTTTTCAAAATTTTGAATCCTTTTTACTGCAAGAGATATATGTACTATAAGTCCCATATATGCACTATCTGTATATTTTATGTGCATTCTCTTTTCTATATCGACTAATATTTCATCAATGACTTCCATTGTGCTATTGTCGATAAAGTTAAATAATCTACTTTTGCTATTTATTTCAAGCCTTGAACTATCCTGATTATTTTTAGCAGTGTTTAATATGCCTAAAATATCATCTTCGTTCATAAACTCGTAAACTGCATTAGCAATAGCTTGCCTGTAACCACTTTCACTACCATCTATATAAATACCTAGCCCTGGTCGCTTCACAATAGAAACACCATAAGTTTTAAGCCATTCATTTAAAAATTCAAGGTCGCTATTTAGTGTACCCTCAGAAATCTTAAATTTAGATTTAAAATAAAGGGATTTTAAAGGTTCTTTATTTGAAAGAAGCTCAACTAATATAAGTTTTCTTCTCTCCTCCTTTGAATAATCATTTTCTATATTCTCAACCTCTAAAAGTTCAAGTATATATTTCTGATTTTCAAGGTTTTCATCAAGAACAAGACCAACCCCAGGCTTTCTTATAAATTTAAATTTATTTTCTGAAAGCTATTTTTCAATTTTAGGCATTTCTCTAAGTATTGTTCTGGAGCTAAGTTTAAGTTTTTCGGATATTGCCGAAACCGTTACAGGGTTTGTAGCAGTAAATTGTGTTAAAATCTGAATGATTGCTTTTTGGCGTGAGGTTAATCCGGATTTTTCATTCTCACCCTTATTCACTAGTGACATTTTTAAAAACCAACCTTTCGATATATTTATTATATTACGTATCAATAACCCTTACAACCATATGATGTGACACTTTTGTCTGCAATAGATAGTGACATTTTTAAAGACAATATTCTACATAATTCGCAACAAGGGTTTCTTTGAATATTTTGCACTAAAATCAATTATATTTTTATACATATTACACATATAAAATAGCTATTTTCAAAATATATGCACTAAAAATGACTTAATAAATATCCTATTATTTACATCTATATTATAT
>JADIMX010000111.1 GCA_017694425.1 Candidatus Fimicola merdigallinarum | reverse complement strand
ATAAGATATTACTGCAAAACAAAAACCCTATAAGTTTTTTATTATTTTAAGACTTTAAAAAAGGCAATAATACAATTACACTACCATTTTTTATTTCCTATATCGGGGTGCAAAATACTATATGATATTTTAATCTTCATTTAGAATGTGATAGACTATTTATATATTTCATAACAAAACCTATATTTTTATTTTTGCTTACCAGACCAATTCTATTTTTATATAAGAAATTTACATACTACTAACATAACTGGTTGTTTATGTCTAACCTATTGACAATAAAAAAGCACCTTTAGAAAATCTAAAGATGCCTTAAAATCTATATTATTTATAGTAATCAAACTCAACACCGTAAATTCTTACAGTATCGCCCTCGGAAATACCTTTTTCCTCAAGAGCCTCAATAATGCCTTTCTCTCTAAGATATCTCTGGAAGAATGCGAAGCCTTTTTCTGTATCTATATTAGTGTAACCAATCATCTTTTCAACACCAACACCAGTTACAACGTAATAGTTTCCGTCATAAACTTCTATTGTAAATGGCTCTTTATCAACAACAGCCTCTTCATACTCATCATATTCTTCCTCGAATACAATATCCTCTGGGTAATCTTTTAATATGTTTGCAACTGCACCAAGAAGGTCATCAAGACCTTTATTTGTGGCAGCAGATATAGGGTATACCTTATAACCCTTTGGTTCATATATTTCTTTAAGTCTTTCCACATTTTCCTCTGAACCTGGAATGTCAGTCTTATTAGCTGCAATAACCTGCGGACGTTTCATAAGCTCTGCGTTATAGTCAAAAAGCTCTTTATTTATTGTTTCTATATCCTCTACAGGGTCACGACCCTCAACACCACCAGCATCTACAACGTGTATAAATACCTTTGTTCTTTCAACGTGACGTAAAAACTCGTGTCCTAAGCCTACACCCTCACTAGCACCTTCAACAAGACCTGGAATATCAGCAAGAACGAAGTCATCACCGTATCTTCCCTGAACAACACCTAAGTTAGGACTAAGTGTTGTAAAGTGGTAGTTAGCAATTTTAGGGTTAGCATTTGTAACCATAGAAAGTAATGTTGACTTACCTACGTTAGGGAAACCAATAAGACCTACGTCTGCAATAAGTTTAAGCTCAAGAATAACATCATACTCCTTAGCCACAACACCTCTTTCAGCATATCTAGGAGCTTGACGAGTTGGAGTTGCAAAGTGCTGATTTCCTCTACCACCTTTACCACCTTTTATGATGATTTTTTCCTCTCCAACCTTTGTTATATCAGCCATAATCTTTCCAGACTCGGCCTCTCTTATAACTGTTCCAACCGGAACTTTTATATATACACTCTTACCACTTTTACCTGAACAGTTAAGTTTTCCACCGTCTTCACCAGTTTCAGCCTTAAAACTTCTCTTGTATCTGAAATCCATAAGAGTATTCATACTGCCGTCGCCGACAAATATTACGTCGCCACCACGACCACCGTCGCCACCGTCTGGGCCACCGTGTGTAATGTATTTTGCTCTATAAAAAGAAACACAACCGTTTCCGCCGTTTCCACCTTTAATGTGGATTTTAACTCTATCTACAAACATTGAAATTACACCTCTCTTTCGCCTAATTATTATATATCAAAAAAATAATGTTAATACAAAACAAGGCTTCAAATGAAATCATTTGAAGCCTTACTTATCATAAATTATTCTGCTGCTTCTACAACAGGGTAAACAGAAACCTGTTTTTTGTCTCTGCCTTTTCTTTCATATTTTACACGTCCGTCTACTAAAGCAAAGAGTGTATCGTTACCACCTCTACCAACGTTAACGCCTGGGTGAATTTTTGTACCTCTCTGTGTGTATAAAATATTGCCGGCTCTTACAATCTGTCCGTCAGCACGTTTAGCTCCAAGTCTTTTAGCCTCAGAGTCACGACCGTTCTTTGTTGAACCAACACCTTTTTTATGTGCAAAAAACTGAAGGTTTAATCTTAACATCTAAAACACCTCCTCGTCGTTTATCGATATATAACTACCATATTCAAATTCAATATCTGTAAGACCTTTGACCATAGCTCTAAGGAGTAAGTCAACGTCTTTGTTTTCCTCACCTTTTTTAATGTTAGGGAGGCAATAATCTATGAAACCACCGTTCTTTTCATCAATGTCACAAGAAAAGGGTTCTTCTGTAAACTCCTCTATACAATTAACAGTATTAAATACTAAAATTGTAACAGCAGAGCAAACAATATCCGAACCTTCTTCGCTGTAACCAGCGTGTCCAGAAAGTTTAAATCCATAAATATTGTTGTTTTTATTACGATAAATATTAACTTTTATCATAATTGAAATTAAGCATTGATAGCTTTGATTTCTAATTTAGTGAAAGGCTGTCTGTGACCTTTTTTCTTGTGGAAACCTTTTTTAGGTTTGTATTTGTAAACTACAACCTTTTTAGCTTTCCCGTCACCGATAACAGAAGCTGAAACAACAGCACCATCAACGTAAGGAGCACCAACTTTAACATCTCCGTCTTTAGCTACAACTAAAACTTTGTCGAATTTGTACTCGCTACCTGCCTCAACACCTAATTTTTCAACAGTAATAACATCGCCTTCAGCTACTTTATACTGTTTTCCACCAGTTTCGATAATTGCGTACATTCTCTGCACCTCCTCGCAATATACTCGCCGAATTCGGTACTCTGAACTTACAGAGTTTAAAACCTCTTCGTGCGGCTTAAACATACTCGTAAATAATAGCACAAAAACTGCTATATGTCAACACATTTATCTACCTAATTTAAATTTTATAAGTTTTTTATAATCTTTCTTATTTTTATATATATTAACTAAATTTTCTTTTCTATCTTTAGTAAATATTTCAGAATTACCTGCGTTATACAATTCTTCATAAAGATTTAAAGCTACATCAATATTTCCATTTTTATATTCAATGTCAGAAAGACTACCTAAAGATTTAAGATATTCTACACTCTTTTCACCGAGGCGAGTCTTAAACACATCTTTAGCCTTATTAAACATACCGATAGCCTTATCATTTTCATTAAGTTTACAATATATCTGACCTATATCCATAAGTATACTTGCATATTCCTTGCTATCACCATTATTTTCATTTGTAATAATAGATGCTTCGCTAAGGTATTCCAAGGCTTTTTTACTATCTTTATTTAAGAAATATTTACCCAATAAAAGATTTTCATTTATATAAACTTCATCTTTCATATTTAAGTCATTTCTAGTTTTTATAGCACTATCATAGAAAGATACCATATTTTCAGCATTTTTATTTATCTTTGATATATCACCAAGATAGTCTAAGGCTTTGACATACTCAATTCTATCTGTCATACCCTTTTCATTCATATAATTTTTAAGGTCTAAAAGCACATCAAATGCTTTTTCATACTCATTATAATTCATATAAATATTTCCAAGGGAGCTTGTAGCAAATACGTAGTCGTTACCCTTTGCCACTTTTCTTGCTTTTAAAAGGCTATAAACTAAATTTTCCTTATCATTTTTCTTAGAATAAAGATTTGAAAGTGTTATATAAATTCTAGCCATTTCCTCATCATTATCTATAACACCGCCAACTTCTTTAAGATAGCTATTTATATTATCAATAGCCTCATCATATCTAGCTAATTCAAGTAAAACATAGCTTTTAAGTGAGTACACCTTATAAAGTTTAGCTTTATCGCCAAAAACCTCTATACCTATACTTTCACATTCTTCAACTATCTTTAAAGCCTGTTCAAAATACTTTCCTGAAATATTAAGCTTTGCACACTCAATAGCCATTTCGTATACTTCTTCATCTTTTTTAATGTTATCTCTTCCATAGCCATTTACAGCTTTTTTGAAATACATATTACCTTTTTTAATATCGCCATTCTGAAGTAATGCTAAGGCTTCTTTAAGTTTTTCTTTATTACATTTTTCATTATCCTCATAAGTTTCACAAGGATTTAAGTCTATACTTTGATTATAGGTAGAAATAGCCTCGTCATACTTACCTGAAAGTCTACAACAATCAGCATAAAGACTTAAAGCACTTCTATGGTCAACACTGCCTGTTCCTATCATATCATCTCTTATGATAACAACTTCCTCTAATATATCTCTGGCTTCGTCATATCGTTTCTCGCCCATAAGAATTGTGGCTTTAACCATAAGGGTATCAGAATATTTAGGGTGCTTTTCACCATAAATTTTTCTTCTTATGTTTAAACCGTCATCTAGCATATCTAAGGCTTCCTCGTATCTTCCGGCTTTACCTACACACTCTGCCATATCCATAAGATTTTTAACGTATCCTACAGATTTTTTATCTGTTAGAGTGGCTCTAATCATCATAGCTTTCATATAATAATCAGACGCCTTTTCATAATCTTTTATATCATAGTAAAAACTAGCTACTGTATTTAAAACTTCTATATAGAATAAACTACCCTCACCGTAGTTTTTCTCACGAATTTCTAAAGCCTTGTTATAAAATTCTAAAGCCTTATCCCTATCATTCATTTTGGCATATACATTACCAAGACTTACATATGTTACAGCTATATTAGGGCTATTCTCTCCCATTGTTTCTTTCTTACTTTCAATAGCCATTTCGTGATACTTTAATGCCTCGTCAAACTTACCCATATCACTATAATCTATACCTATATTATTTAAGGCATCAGCATAAAATGAATGGTTTTCGCCAAACATCTCTTTTACAACTTCCAAAGCCTCTCTGTGTATCTCCATAGACTTTTCATAATTGCCAATTTTTGAATAAAGACTAGCCAAACCATTTATGCTTGTAATGTAATCAAGATGTGTTTTCTCAATTAACTTTTCACGAACATTTAAAGCCTTTTCCGAATACCCTATTGCTCGCTCATAAAATTTACACTTTTCACAAACTCGTGATACTGACATAAGTGCAGTCATATAATAGAAACTTTCTTTATCTAAATTAAGTTCTATAACCTCTATTGCACCTACATAGTTTTTTATACTCTCTTTATAATTGCCTTTTTTATCGTAACATCTTCCCAAACTTAAGAGAATATCGGCATAATCATTTTTAGGGAAATCATCTTTTCTCTGTGCTTTTACTAAGGCACGTCTTAAATAGTCAATAGCACTGTCAAAATCCCCCATATCCTCATAAACATTACCTATGTTATAAAGAGATAATATATAATCAATATGGCTTGTACCTACATTCTTTTCCCTTATAGCCAATACCTCTTTAAGAAGATTTAGTGCTTCTTTTGATTTTTTTGTCATAGAAAGGTCTATGGCAAGGTTATTTATTGTGTTTGCGTATTCATTTGATTTAGGATTATATTTTTTCCTAATATCAGCTGATTTTCTATAGCATTCTATAGCTTTTTTATAGTTATTTATATCATCATTTAAAACCCCGAAATTATATATATCAGAGGCATACTCTATACTTTCTGTATCATTGTTATCCTCATACTTTTTTACAATATCCTCTGCAAGGGTATAAGCTTCTAAATAATCGCCTTTTTTGTGGGCATTAATAAGTTCAGCCCTAAGCCTTACTATTTCACCAATATAATAGGACATTCCTTCCACCTCCAAAGCAAATTTAACTTATATATAATATCATAAAATATATAAAAAACAAAATTATTGTCCTTATTCCTCGTATTCATCAGATGATGCTATTGAAAAAGCCTCCTTTATGACATCATAGCCATAACCTTTCCTTTGTAGCATAGCAAAATACTTTTGTTTAGTTTTAAAATCCATATCAGAAAAATCTCTTACCTTTTTTCTAAGAAGTTTTACAGCCGAAGAAACCTCATCTATTTCAGTATTTTCAAAGGCTTCACTTATTATACTGTCGCTTATGCCTCTTTCTCTAAGTTCATACTTTATAAGCTGTCTGCCTTTAGCTTTGAGCCTTACACTTTCCTTTATATAGGCTTCACAATACTTTCTATCGTTTACATAGCCATACTTATGAAGAAAAGCCATAACCTTAGCTATAATCTCCTCAGAAAACTCTTTTTCGTAAAGTTTTTTTACTATTTCCTTTTCAGTACGCATTTTATATGATAAAAATTTTAAAGCAGTATCCTGTGCCTTTATATATACGAGAGTATCTGTAATATATCTATAGGTTTCCTCATATATTTCAGCACCCTCTTTTATCTTAAAGTAGGCTATATCTGTTGCAGAAAGCCCAAAGGCAAACTGACCATCTATAAAAACAGAATATCTACTCTTATCCTTTTTTTGCTGTTCAATACTTGTAACTATCACTTATTACAACCTCCCAAAAAATAAGACACAAAACACAGAAAAATATCTGCATTTTGTGTCTTTAGTTTGATATTATTTTATTCCATTGTATCAGTTATTTCAACAGCACTTTCCTCATCACCGTCAAAATCTTCTACCATTTCACCGTCAAGTGTAGGAAGGTCATAGTATGCTCTTACAGCATTTTCTATTTCAAAGCATATTTCATGGTGTTCTTTAAGATAAATTTTTGCATTTTCACGACCCTGACCTATTCTTGTTTCGCCGTATGAATACCAAGCACCACTCTTATTTACGATATCTATTTCAGATGCAAGGTCTAAAACGTCACCTTCTTTTGATATACCTTCACCGTACATTATATCAAATTCAGCAGTTTTGAATGGAGGTGAAACTTTGTTTTTAACAACCTTAGCTCTTGTTCTGTTACCAACAAGGTCATTGCTCTGTTTTAATGTATCTGTTCTTCTTATATCAATTCTTATAGAAGCATAGAATTTTAATGCACGACCACCAGTTGTTGTTTCTGGGTTACCAAATGTAACACCAATTTTCTCTCTAAGCTGATTTATGAATATAACACTACATTTTGATTTGTTTGTTATACCTGTAAGTTTTCTTAATGCCTGTGACATAAGTCTAGCCTGAAGACCCATATGGGAATCCCCCATTTCCCCCTCTATTTCAGCACGAGGAACTAAGGCCGCAACAGAGTCAACAATAACTATATCCATAGCACCTGAGCGAACCATTGTTTCGGCAATTTCAAGAGCCTGTTCACCGTCATCTGGCTGTGATATATAAAGGTTTTCAATATCAACACCGAGATTTTTTGCATAAACTGGGTCAAGAGCGTGTTCAGCGTCAATGTATCCGGCAATACCACCGTTTTTCTGAACTTCTGCAACCATATGAAGTGCAACTGTTGTTTTACCTGAAGATTCAGGCCCGAATATTTCGATTATTCGTCCCTTTGGTACACCACCAACACCAAGAGCAATATCAAGACTTAATGCTCCAGTAGGAGTTACCTCCACATTCATATTTGAGGCACTATCGCCAAGTTTCATTACAGCACCTTTACCGAACTGTTTTTCAATATGACCAAGAGCAGCCTCCAAAGCCTTTTCTCTATCTTCACCTTTAGCATCATCAAAATCAAACTTTTTGTTACCTTTTTTATCTGCCATTTATATTAACCACCTTTCGTGATAAAATCGAACTTGTGTTCTTATTATATACTAAAGCAAATCATTAGTCAATATATTTATTTCAAAAAATATTATATTAAAATTTAGAAATATACCACAAAAAAATAATTAATCAATTTCTAAAAGCTCTTTTCTAAGCCAATTCAAAGCACTATAAACAGCCTTTCTTCTGATTCTTTCCCTATTTCCAACAAGGCGTAACTCTTTTGACTTAACCTTGCCATTTATACATAATCCAACATACACAAGTCCAACTGGTTTTTCCTCTGTTCCACCGTCAGGGCCAGCAATACCTGTTGTTGATATACCTACATTTGTCCCTGATGTTTTAGCAATACCCATTGCCATTTCCTCTGCCACCTGATAGCTTACAGCACCATATTTTTTAAGACTTTCCTCACTAACTCCAAGCCTTTTCATTTTAGCCTCGTTGGAGTAGGAAACAACACCGTCCATAAATACTTTTGATATACCAGGATAATCTATTAAAGTACCTGCTAAAAGTCCACCTGTACAAGATTCACTTGTGGCTATTGTAAGGTTTCTTTCTATAAGCATTTTAGCAACAACAAAGTGTAACTCCTCGTCACCCTCGCCATAAATAGCATTTCCAAGTCTACTATAAATTTCGTTAGCTACTGGCTCAATAAGTTTTATAGCATCTTCCTCAGTCTTTCCTTTTGCAGTTATTCTAAGAATAGCCTCATTATCCTTAGCATACGGTGCAACTGTTGGATTTTCGCCATTTTCTATTAAATCTTTAACTAAAGTTTCCATTTTACTTTCACCTATGCTGGCTACTCTTAAAACTCTTGAAACTAGAGTGTAGTCCTGCTTGCTACTTAAAAATGGTTTCACATACTCCTCGAACATAGGTACTGTTTCTTTCGGTGGCCCTGGTAGCATAACAAGAATTTTGCCATTTTCTTCAACTATTATTCCTGGTGCAGTACCATTTTTATTGTAAAGTACTTTTGCCCCCTCCGGAACATATGCTTGCTTTACATTGTTTTCTGTCATAGTTCTGTTTGTTTTCTTAAAATACTCTTTTATTTCATTAAATGCCTTTTCATCAAGAACAAGCTCCTTACCAAAGTATTTTGCACCTGTTTCCTTTGTAAGGTCGTCTGCAGTTGGCCCAAGTCCACCTGTTGTTATTACAAGGTCCGCCCTAGAAAAAGCATCAAATATAGCATTTTCAAGCCTTTCTGGATTATCCCCTACAACTGTCTGATAGTATACACCTATACCAAGCTGTGCAAGCTCCTTTGAAAGATACTGTGCATTAGTGTTTAAAATATCGCCTAAAAGAATTTCTGTACCTACTGCTAAAATTTCAGCATTCATAAACTACACCCCTTTTTATTAATAAAGCATTAATACTATAAACATAATATCAATTATAATTATCTTAAAACAGACATACCAACATTATAGCACCGACTTTACATAGTTAAAACTATTATTAATATAAAAATATATAAAAAATAGGAGGCTTAAAAAACCTCCTAAAATATATTTATTCTTTTAAAACATCTATATTTTTAACAATATAGTCAACACCAGATATAATTGTAAATATTGTGGCAAGAACTATAAGTATAGTACCTAAAACCTCGAATACAAAGCCTTTTAATCCAAAAAGGAGATATATTACCATTATCATTTGTGTTGTTGTTTTTATTTTGCCCCACCAGCTGGCAGCAATAACCTTATTAGCCTCTATGGCAAGTATTCTAAATCCTGTTATAGCAAACTCCCTACTTATTATGATTATAACTACCCAAGAAGGAAGGTCACCCATTTCAACCATAGCTATCATAGCTGAGCTTACAAGAAGTTTATCCGCAAGAGGGTCCATAAATTTTCCGAAGTTTGTTATAAGATTTCTACTTCTTGCTATGTGTCCGTCAAGCATATCTGTAAGTGATGCTACTATAAATATAAAAATAGCTATGTATCTATTCATAGGTGAAGGCACTAAGCCCGAAATAAGCACCACTAAAAATACAGGTATAAGTAAAACTCTAAGTATAGTAAGTTTATTCGGCAGATTCATCTCCATAATAACTCTCTCCTATCAAATCATAATCACTTGCTTCTGTAATAATAACATCAACAAAATCTCCTGATAAAAGCTCATAATCGCTTTTTATGAACACCATACCGTCAATATCCGGTGCATCTTTATAGCATCTTCCACAGTATATATTTTCTTCAGGAATTTTGCCGTCAACAAGAACCTTAACAACTTTGCCAACCATAGCCTGACATTTTTCAGCTGAAATAAATTTCTGACTTTCTAAAATTCTGTTTCTTCTTTCTTCTCTAACTTCAAGGTCTATCTGACCGTCCATTTTCGCAGCCGGAGTACCCTCCTCCTCTGAATATGAGAATACACCTAATCTGTCAAACTTCATTTCGCCTATAAAGTCTATAAGCTCGTTTATATCTTCCTCTGTTTCTTGTGGGAATCCGGCTATTATTGTAGTTCTTATAGCTATATCCGGCATAGCCTTTCTAAGTTTAGCTACAAGCTCTCTTATCATAGCTTTTGTACTTCTTCTTCCCATTTTCTTTAACACACTATCTACTGTATGCTGTAAAGGCATATCTATATACTTACAGATTTTTTCCTCTCTAGCCATTACCTCTATTGTCTTATCTGTTAAATGCTCTGGGTAGCAGTAAAGAAGTCTTATCCACTCAATGCCCTCTATTTTACAAAGATTTTCTAAAAGTTCGTGAAGTTTATTCTCGCCGTAAAGGTCTGTACCGTATAAAGCCACGTCCTGAGCAACAAGTATAAGCTCTTTAACTCCGTTTTCGGCAAGCATTTTCGCCTCTCGCACAAGGCTATCCATTTTACGACTTCTGTATTTACCTCTAAGTTTTGGTATAACACAGTAAGTACAATGGTTGTTGCAACCCTCAGCTATTTTAAGGTTAGCTGAATATCCTACTGATGATAAAACTCTAAGTTCGCTTTTCTCATCATCATTAACAAAGTCTATACTCTTAATATCCTTGATTTGCTTTTCGCCATTTAAAACTCTTTCAGCGACCTCAACAATATCCTCATAAGCTGTTGTACCGATAACGGCGTCAACCTCTGGCATCTCCTCAAAAATATCTTTTTCATATCTCTGACCAAGACAGCCTGCAATAATAATACCTTTACATCTATCTTCTTTATACTTAGCTGTTTCTATTATTGTTTCGATACTTTCCTCAAGGGCATCTTTTATGAAACAACAAGTATTTATAACGATAATGTCTGCCTCGCTCTCGTCTGGCACAATGTTAAAACCAGCTCTTTTAGTAAGACCAAGCATAACCTCGCTATCAACAAGATTTTTATCACAACCAAGAGAAATAAATGATATATTAGCTTTCAAAAAAATACCTCCAATTATTTTATACCGTTCTGCATTTTTGTTGCAGTAACGCAATTTTTCATAAGCATTGCTATTGTCATAGGACCAACTCCACCTGGAACTGGTGTTATGAAACCAGCAACCTCTTTCACATTAAAGAAATCAACATCTCCACAGAGTTTACCTTCATCATTTCTGTTTATACCAACATCAATGACTACAGCTCCCTCTTTAACCATATCTTTTGTAAGAGTATTTATCTTGCCTGTTGCCACAACAATAATATCAGCATTTCTACATATTTCAGACATATTTTTTGTTCCTGAGTGGCATATTGTAACTGTACCATTTTCAGCCATAAGAAGCATAGCCACCGGCTTACCTACAATATTACTTCTACCTATAACAACGCAGTTTTTACCTGCTATTTCACAGCCACTTCTCTTTATAAGCTCTATAACTCCTGCTGGTGTACAAGGTTTAAACCCTTCTCCCCCTGTAAATATAGCACCTACGTTATATGGGTGGAAACAATCCACATCTTTTTCAGGTGAAATTTTTAATATAACTTTAGACTCGTCAATATGCTTAGGTAATGGAAGCTGAACAAGTATACCATTCACATTATCACTAGCATTTAACTCATCTATAAGGCTTAAAAGCTCCTCCTCTGTTGTATCCTCCGGAAGCTCATATGAAAGTGATTTTATTTCACAGTATTCACAAGCCTTCTTCTTATTATTTACATAAACTCTTGATGCAGAGTTATCTCCAACTAAAACAACAGCAAGACAAGGCTCGATACCCCTTTTCTTAAGTTCTAAAGCCTCATTTTTAGCCTCGTTTTTTATGTCAACAGATATAGCTTTTCCATCTATTATTGTAGCAGACATTTTAAATCCCCCTTAAATTAAATAAAATTTCAAAAAAAATGGACAGAGAATAAAATCTCTGTCCTTGATTATACACTAATTAAAACAATCCGACAACATTTCCTTTTTCATCAATATCTATACTTAAAGCAGCAGGTTTCTTTGGAAGTCCTGGCATAGTCATAATATCGCCTAAAAGAACTACGATAAAGCCGGCACCTGCTGATATTCTAAGCTCTTTAACTGTAACTTCAAAATCTGTTGGTCTACCTAAAAGAGCCGGATTATCTGAAAGAGAGTACTGAGTTTTAGCTATACAGATAGGTAATTTTGAAAGACCTATTTCATCTATCTGTTTTAAAGTTTTTCTAGCTTTAGCTGAGAATGAAACGCCTTTAGCTCCGTATATCTCTTTACAAACTTTATTTATTTTTTCCTCTATTGATAATTCATCTTCGTATAAAAGTTTAAAGTTATTTTCTTTTGTTTCGATAGTTTCGATAACTTTCTCGGCAAGCTCAATACCGCCTTCGCCACCTTTTTCCCAAACCTTAGCAATAGAGAATGTAGCACCCATTTCCTCGCATTTTTCTTTTATAACATTTATTTCTGCATCTGTATCAAAAACAAAGTTATTGAGTGTTACAACAACAGGTACACCGTATTTCTGAAGATTTTCTATATGTTTTTCAAGGTTTACAATACCTTTTTTTACAGCCTCAACATTTTCATTGTTAAGCTCAGCCTTAGATACTCCACCATTGTATTTTAAGGCTCTAACTGTAGCAACTAAAACTACTGCGTCAGGTCTAAGCCCTGATTTACGGCATTTTATATCAAAAAATTTTTCTGCACCTAAGTCAGCACCAAAACCTGCCTCTGTAACAAGGTAATCGGCCATTTTAAGACCAAGTTTTGTAGCCTTAACACTATTACAGCCGTGAGCAATATTTGCAAATGGTCCACCGTGTATAAGAGCTGGAAGATTATCTAAAGTCTGAACAAGGTTAGGTTTTATAGCATCTTTTAAGAGTACTGTCATAGAGCCGTCTGCCCCAATATCTCTAACTGTTACTGGTTTATCGTCATAAGTATAGCCTATGATAATATTTCCAAGTTTCTCTTTAAGGTCAGTTATACTTTCTGCAAGGCATAATATAGCCATAACCTCTGACGCAACTGTTATCTGAAAACCGTCTTCACGAGGTATGCCATTTGGTGTACCACCAAGACCTACAACAATATTTCTTAAAACCCTGTCGTTCATATCAAGGACACGTTTCCAAACAATTTTTCTAACGTCTATATTACACTCGTTTCCCTGCTGAATATGGTTATCTATCATAGCAGAAAGAAGATTATTAGCAGTTGTTATAGCGTGAATATCACCTGTAAAGTGTAAGTTTATATCCTCCATAGGTACAACCTGAGCATATCCACCACCGGCTGCCCCACCTTTAACACCAAAGCAAGGGCCTAATGATGGCTCACGAAGGGCAACCATAGCTTTTTTGCCAATTTTATTTAAAGCCTGTGAAAGACCTATTGTTATTGTTGTTTTTCCCTCACCTGCCGGTGTTGGGTTTATAGCAGTTACAAGTATAAGTTTACCGTCTTTTTTATCCTTTAATGAGTTATAGTATTCATCACTTATTTTAGCTTTATACTTTCCGTAGCACTCCATATATTCCTCAGGAATACCAACCTTTTCTGCTACCTTTTCAATTCTCTCCATTTTACATTCCTGTGCAATCTGTAAATCTGTTTTCATTGAATAAACTCCCCCTTATTATTAAATATTAAAACCTATAAAAAAAACCGACAATCTGAGCGTTATTTTTGCCCAGACGGTCGGCTAAAATACAGTCATACTTCACGTGGTAATCCACTTTCCGTCAGTCATATGACCTCTTGTTTTTAGGATACTATAACATATATATTTTGTCAATAAAATTATCCCATATATCCACCTTGTTCTTTAAACTCCTCGTACTCCTCCTGTGACATAAGAACCTTTCTAGGCTTACTTCCCTCTTCCGGCCCTACAATGCCCCTATCTTCTAAGGCTTCCATAAGATTTGCAGCTCTATTGTAGCCTATTCTAAAGTAACGCTGGAGCATAGAAACAGATGCTTTCTCTTTTTTAACAACAAGTTCTATTGCATCTTCGAAATGCTCGTCTAAATCTTCCCCACCGGAAATATTCTTTGAAGAAGATGTAATTTCATCTATCATAGATGTATCATAAACTGTATGTCCATCTTGTTTAACAAAGTCAACTATACTTTCAACTTCCTCATCAGTTATAAATGCGCCCTGTATTCTTATTGGTTTATTTGAACCCATAGGACAGAATAACATATCACCTTTACCGAGAAGTTTTTCAGCACCTGTTGTATCAAGTATTGTTCTTGAGTCGATACCTGATGAAACAGAGAATGCAATTCTTGACGGTATATTGGCTTTTATTATACCAGTAATAACGTCAACAGACGGTCTTTGTGTTGCAATTATAAGATGTATACCGGCAGCACGTGCTTTCTGTGCAAGTCGACATATAGCGTCTTCAACTTCACCCGGTGCTGTCATCATAAGGTCTGCAAGCTCGTCTATTATAATTACTATCTGTGGCATAAAGTCTGTTTCGCCTTTTTCCTTTTTCTTAGCATTATAACCCTGTAAGTTTCTAACATTAGTTGTTGCAAACTCCTCGTATCTCTTATCCATTTCTCTTACTGCCCAATTTAAAGCACTTGAGGCTTTTTTAGGGTCTGTAACAACTGGTATTAAAAGATGTGGTATACCGTTATATATGCTAAGCTCAACAACCTTAGGGTCTACAAGTATAAGTTTAACCTCATCAGGATTAGCTTTATATATTAAACTTGTTATAAGTGTATTTATACAAACACTCTTACCGGAGCCTGTAGCACCAGCAATAAGTAAATGTGGCATTTTAGCAATATCTGCTACAACACAGCTACCTGATATATCCTTACCTACTGCAAAGGCAAGCTTTGACGGGAAGTCCTTAAACTCATCAGACTCTATAACAGTTCTTAAATAAACAGACTGTGGCTCACCGTTAGGCACTTCTATACCTACAGCAGCCTTTCCTGGTATAGGTGCTTCTATTCTTATGCCAGAGGCAGCAAGATTTAAAGCAATATCATCAGCAAGGTTTACAATTTTACTTACCTTTACACCTTGACTAGGTGACAACTCGTATCTTGTTACAGTAGGTCCTCTATTTATCTGTATAACCTTTGCGTCTACTCCAAAGCTTTTTAATGTTTCCTCAAGCTTTTTAGCATTGTTAACCATTTCAAGTTTTGAACCTGATGACTGAACATTTTTGTCTTCCCCAAGTAACTCTATCGGAGGGAAAACATACTCTTTTTTCTCCTCTAACGGAGGAACTGGCTCTTTAACTTCTACTTTTTCAGCATTATCATAACTTGTACTATGTGTTTCTGGCTTAACTTCAGTTGTAAAATCACTAGATGTATCTTCAAAGCTGAAATCATCAAAAGAATTACTGTTTTCCTCTTTATATTCTTCAACTTTAACTTCTTCATTTTTAGATGTATTATCTTCTATATCATCAACATACACATCACCATTAAGAGATTTTTCCATTTCGGCAAAAGCTCTCTCAATCATAGCATTATCGTCATCTATGTACTCAGTTTCAACTTCTGTTTCTTCAACACTACTTTTAGACTGTATATTTTCAAAGTACTCTTTCTTTTCTTCTTCTCCAAAAACTTTAGTAGCATTAAAGTCTTCTTTAGTTTCTTCGGTTTCTTCAACTTTTAAGTCCTCTTTCTTTTCCTCATCATCACTAAATGGGTCAAATGAAAATGGATTTTCCGAAGCATTTATATCATAAGTTACCTCTTTTATATCTGAGTTTAAGTCATCTATATTTTCAAAGACTTTCTTTTCTATTTCTGAAACATCTTCTTTTTTATCCTTAACATCAGTATTTTCAGTTTTTAAACCAGTACCAAAAACACTATATTTGCTATACTCGTTTAAATCTTCATCAATAGGACTAGAGAAGAAATCAGGCTTTCTAACACTTTCATTTATAATTATTTCAGGTGTAGGCTCTGTAACTATTCTATTTTCTTCCTCAGAAAAATCTCTTTCAAAAGAAAATTCCTTATTAGTTTCGACATCTATCTTGAAGTCGTAAATACTTCTGTCTGCTTTCTGATATCTTCTAGGCTCTCTCTTTCTAAATACAGTTTCCTCAACGTAAGGGCCTTCCTCCACAACCTTTTCTTCTTCCGAAATGATTATATCCTGCATTTTTCTTTTCTGAACAGGCTTAGACTGTCTTTCCGCCATATTTTTTTCAGCTAGTTTTCTTTCCTGTGCAATTCGCTCGTTTCTAGCCTTGCTGTATTCTTGAACCATTTCTTTATTATAACTGTAAGCCTTTGAAACTCCTGCAAAAAATGATTTTCCTGTTGCCATTATAAAAGAAATTATTAGAAATGCTATAAGGACTAATGTAGCACCTATTTTACCAAATGCAGATGCAAATATGTTTCCAAATGCTCCACCTAATAAACCACCGTTAGTAGCAGAACCATTTTTATAAAGTAAAGCTATTCTTTCAAAAATATTAGAACCTCTAACAAAGGTTTCAGTATTAAAAGCAGAGAATACTCCACCTATAAGAATTATGCACATAAGCATACCTACAAGTTTTAAAACCTTGTTATTCTTAGTTTCTGATTTTAGTAGCCATACACAATAACCTATTGCTGAAAAAGGTATTATATAGCCACCAACACCAAAAAGTCCCTTTAAAAATGAACTTATTAATCCACCTACAACTCCAGTTTTATTGGTAAAAAGACTTATAATAGCTATTATGCAGAAAAGCACCACAAGTATTATTATTACCTCATCAAGTAATGTATCGCCAAAGCTTAGTGTTTTAACATTTTCACTTTTACTTGGGGTTACAGCTTTTTTTCTTGTTGTAGCTGTTTTTTGACTATCCCCATTAGAAGCTCTTCTTCCATTAGTTTTTGATGTACTTTTAGAACTTTTTTTCGTTTCCCCCATTGTTTCACCTCTTTAATTTAAAACTTAAGTTCGACTTTACAAACATATAGTATACCACAAAAAACTATCTTAATAAACCATAAAAATGTATTTAATATTACAATTTTTCCGTTTAATTTTACTATATCACATAAATCTTATTATAAATATATTTTTTTGTTTAAATTTAAAATTTTATGTGATAGAATACAAATTATCAATACAATGATAGTAAGGAGAGCAAAGAAATGGAAAATATCGAAAAGAAATTAGGTATTATAGGTGGTGGACAGCTTGGAAAAATGATGATACAAGAGGCTAAAAAAATGGGATTTTACGTTACTATACTTGACCCAACCGAAAAATGCCCTGCCCATACCCTTGTAGACGAACATATAATAGCAAACTTTGACGACGAAAAAGCTATAAGACTTCTCGCTGAAAAATCAGATGTAATAACTTATGAATTTGAACATATCGGAGCAGATATCCTCGAACAACTAGAAAATGAAGGTAAAAAAATATACCCTACACCTAAAAGTCTAAAAATAATTCAAAATAAGTACACTCAAAAATCACTTCTTTTAGAACACAATATACCAATGGCAGAATTTTCTAAAATAGAAACAACTGAAGATATTATAAATATAGGCAAAGTATATGGTTATCCATTTCTTTTAAAATCCTGTACTGGTGGATATGACGGAAAAGGAAACTTTGTTGTACACTCAGAAAGCCAAGTTTTAGATGGATTTAATGCTTTAGGTGGTGGCAAAATCCCTCTTATGGCAGAAAAATTCTTCCCATTTATAATGGAAATATCTGTTCTTGC
>JADIMX010000110.1 GCA_017694425.1 Candidatus Fimicola merdigallinarum | reverse complement strand
ATATTATCTTTACTATCTATATCAAAAATCTCTCTATCATCAAGAATACCAAAGTAATATACATCATCTATATGTTTTTTAACAATTTTTCTTCCGCCCGTATCTCCATCTATTCCTAAAAGTTCATCTCTATACTTTTCACTAAAGACTACAGGATTTCCTACCGCACCATTACACCTAACACTTCCAATTCCTTTATTAGAATTAAGTGTACATTTAAAAAGCTTAACATAAGTTTCACTTTTCATAAAAGGTTGGTCGCAGACTGCAAACATATAGAAGTCACATTTTTCTCTTTCTGATAATATACCATTTCTTATAGTAAAAGATACTCCACGAGAGCTTTCTGGACTATACACCGAATATACAGCCTCAGAAAACCTACTTTTTTCAACAATATCTAAAATTTCTTTATACTGTGTTACAACAATAATATTAAAATCGTAATAAGAATTTTCAAACCCTTTCAGAATGTTATTAAGTGCAATTTCGAAAAGGCTTTTTCCTTTATAATTATAAAGCAATTTATTCTCACCAAATCTTATACTATTGCCACCTGCCATAAGTATAATATTAATTTTCATTTTCAAGCATACCCATAACTATTTTTTCAGGAGTTATAGGAAGTTCTTTAACGTATACACCTGTTGCATTATATACAGCGTGAGCCAATGCTGGTGATGGTGTATTTATAACGATTTCGCCGATAGACTTAGCACCGTAAGGACCAGTTTTTTCATAGCTACTTTCAAACTCAACTCTTATTGTACCAACGTCATTTCTAGCTGGTAATTTATACTGCATAAATGAGTTATTATACATTCTTCCTGTATCGCTATACTGCACATCTTCAAAAAGAGCCATACCTATACCCTGACCTAAGCCACCTTCAACCTGAACTTTTGCAAGGTTTGTATTTATAGGAGTACCACAGTCAACAACTGCTACATAGTCAATTATATCAATATGACCTGTTTCCTTATCAAGCTCTATTTCTACCATACCTACCATAAATGGTGGTGGTGATATAGGTGAACTGTGACTTACAGTAACCTCAAAGGCACTACTGTTACCACACTGTGATTTAACAGCTAACTCTTTTCTTGATATTTCTTTACCTGCACCAAATACTTTTTCACCGTCAAAATCAAGGTCATTTACCGGAACTTCTAATATTTTTGACGCTTCCTCTTTAAGTATATTTATAAGCTTTTCACTGGCATTACAAACAGCTTTACCAGTTACATAAGTTGTACTTGAGGCATAAGAACCAGAGTCGTAAGGTGACGCATCTGTATCTGCTCCAAGAACTGTAATATCATCTATATCACACATAAGGCTATCTGCCATAACCTGAGCAAGTATAGTATCGCAACCTGTCCCCATATCTGCAGAACCTATCATAAGTGTATAAAGTCCGTCATCATCAACCTTTATTGTAGCACTACCAACGTCAACTCCAGATATACCTGAGCCTTGCATAGCCATAGCAACACCGACACTTCTCACTTTGCCATTACCCATATCTTTATAAGGATACTTTTCGTCCCACTTAATCATTTCTTTAGCTCTAGCAAGACACTTATCTAATGCACAGCTATCTGCTGTTTCATTATAGTAAGCAGGCATAACTTCACCCTCTTTTACCATATTCATCTCTCGCATTTTTACTGGGTCAATGCCGAGTTTAGATGAAAGCTCATTTACAATAGATTCAAGTGCAAAAAGTCCCTGTGTAGCCCCGTAACCTCTATAAGCACCAGCAGACATAACATTTGAATAAACAACATCATAGCTAAATTTAAATGCTTCAACTTTTCCATAGAGAGGTATTGACTTATGGCCTGAAAGACCTACTGTTGTAGGGCCGTGTTCACCGTATGCACCTGTATTTGAAAGAGTGTACATATCAACAGCCTTAATGATACCGTCTTTTGTAGCACCAATACGCACTTTTATCTCCATTTCGTGACGTGGAGTAGATGCTATCTGAGATTCCTCTCTTGTGAATATCATTTTAGAAGGCTTACCTGTTTTCCAAGTTACAAAAGCTGGGAAAACTTCAGCAACAACAGTCTGTTTAGCACCGAAACCACCACCGATACGAGGTTTTGTAACTCTTATTTTTGATTTAGGAATACCTAAAGCATTTGATATAATTCTTCTAACGTGGAATACAATCTGTGTAGAGCTTAAAATATTAAGTCTACCGTAAGTATCCATATAGCAGTAAGTTCTGAATGTTTCCATCATTGCCTGCTGATTAGCCTTTGTATGATAAGTTCTTTCAAGGACTACATCACATTCAGAAAGAACCTTTTCAACATCACCATTTCCACAAGTTTCACTAGCACAAAGGTTTCTTTTATTATCAGCACCAACAGGAGCAAGGGATTTCCAATTATCTTCTGGGTGAATAAGTATATCATTGTCCTTTGATTTTCTAAAGTCTAATATAGGCTCTAAAACTTCATATTTAACTTTTATAAGCTTAAGTGCTTTATCAACACTTTTCTCATCAACACCAGCAACAATAGCCACAGGGTCGCCAACGTATCTAACGTGCTTATCGAGTATAAGTCTATCGTATGGGCTAGGCTCTGGGTAAGTCTGACCTGCCATAGTAAATCTATTGTTTGGCACATCTTCATATGTATAAATACCCTCTATACCTGCCACTTTAAGGGCTATGTCCTTGTTTACTTCCTCTATGATAGCATTAGCGTGAGGACTTCTAAGTACCTTTACAACAAGACATTCCTTAGGGGCAACATCATCAAGATACACAGGCTTTCCTGTAACAAGAGCCATAGCATCTTTTTTCATAATAGGCTTATTTACAAAGTTTGTTTCCATTATTTCGCACCTCTTTCCTCAAGAAAGTTTTTAATAGCTCTAAGCTGACCTTCGTAGCCTGAACATCTGCAAAGATTTCCTGCAAGGTACTCTTTTATTTCATCATCTTTAGGGTTAGGATTTTCTCTAAGCATAGCAATAACGTTCATAATAAACCCTGGATTACAGAAACCGCATTGCTCTGCTCCCTGATTTGCAAGGAATGTACCGAAGCCTGTTGCCTCCTCCCGAAGTCCTTCAAGTGTTAAAATTTCACTACCATCAGCACGACAAGCTAATACAGAACAAGAAAGTACAGGTTTTCCATTCATAAGTACTGTGCAAAGTCCACAGTTAGCAGTTTCACAACCTCTTTTTACACTAAGACAACCATTATCTCTAAGATAGTCTATTAATAATAAGTCTGCCTCTACCTCTGATTTAACCATTTTACCGTTTATTTTTACCTGTATATTCATCTCTCGTCACCTCCAATAGCTTTTACCCCTCTTTTTACAAGAACTTTAGCTAAATGCTTTCTAAATTCCTTTGACCCTCTCATATTTGTGTTAAATGAAAGTTTTTCTGATACATATTCGCCAAATTTTAAAGCACTTTCATCAGTTATTCCCTGCGAAAGAATATTTTCATCATCAAAAACAACTTCTGCTCTAGCTGGTCTAGCTCCTACTGATGCCATAAATTTTCCGTCAAGTTCTGAAACACAAACAGCTATAACTGGGAAATCTGTTTTTGATATTCTCTCTGAAAGATATACACAATTAACAGGTTTCTTCTTAACTATTATGCTAACGATAATATCATTATCTGGTTTCATTTTAGCAAAATCTTTAAGAGCCACTATGCCACCTTTGTAAAGCTCTACATAGCTATCAAGAGCCATAAACATTGTTAAAACATCAGAAAAGCCATATCTTCCATATATACTTCCACCTACTGTGGCACAATTTCTAAACTGTACACCTACAATATGTCTAAGACTTTCCTTTATAGCTCCTTTAGTATATCTATTTAATCCTTCGTTCACCTCTATATCCCTAAGTGTTGTCATAGAGCCGATTTTAAATTCTTCTTCTGTTTCCTCTATCTTGTCAAGTCCAAGACCAGAAAGGTCTATGGCAGTCTGCACACGCTGTGTACCCATTTTGAGCCAAAGCATTCCACCTATAATCTTGTTTGTTTTTTTCTGATTAAGCTCGTAAGCCTCCTCAAGACTTTTTACTTTTACATACTCATTAATAGTAAGCACTTTTTCCCCTCCATTAAAAATATAACTATTTTTACCGGCTTAAATG
>JADIMX010000109.1 GCA_017694425.1 Candidatus Fimicola merdigallinarum | reverse complement strand
ATTATATACAGGAATAATAACAGAAACTAATGGTGATTTTGATACCATATTATTAAAATTAAATTTTTTAACCTCTGCTTTCATATAATTACCTACTCTTGATTAGCAAACCTTGTTATTTTGAAGTAGTAGCTTGTTTCTTCCTTTAAATCGTCAGGATTTATTTCCTTTGACGGCTTACAATTAACATCATAAGTCATATCAAGCATTCTATTTTCTAATTCTGCTTTTCTTAAATCTTCCTCAGCTTCTTTTATAAACTGGTCAACTGTTTTTATATCCTTTATAGGAACTCCAGCTACTAACATATTTGGCTTAACACTTCTATTTACAAGACTTCCTGCACCTATTATGGCATTATCTCCTATTATAACTCCTGGAAGTATAGTAACCCCTGCACCAATAAATACATTGTTACCTATTATAACTTTTCCTACCTTACGATATCCTGTTATAGGCTCTGCTGCATCATCGTGGGCTAATATTTGTACTCTATTTGCCATTTTTACATTATCTTTTATCTCTATTAACCAGCAATTAGATATATCCATTTTAGTTCCACTTTCTCTGGAAAAATGCTTGCCTACTTTCATTCCTTTTTTTATGTAGTAGCTTGTAGGTAAGTCGCCATACTGTATAAATCTTTGTATATCTATTATGGTTTGTTTAATTTTATGTAATAACTTTTTCATAAACTAACCCTTTCTAAATATTTGATATTGCCTCTTTATAAACTTTTTTCATAATATTATCTGTTTTATGGTGCGAAAAATCCTTTGACTTCTCAATATTATATAGACTAAATCTATCTCTTAATTCTTTATCTTCGTATATAGTTTCAATAGCCTTACAGAAACCATCTATATCATCAGGCGGACACATAAAACCAGTTTTATTATTTTCTGCATAGTCATTTATACCATTTCTATCAGAAGTTATTATTGGAAGTCCTGATGCCATAGCCTCCAAAGCGGCTAAACCTAATCCCTCTCTTTTTGATGGGAAAGTAAACACATCAGCCATTTTATAAAATTCATTTACATTTTGTTTCTGACCTACTAATAAAAATCTATCTGTCATATTTAACTTTGAGGCAAGATTGTATAAATTTTCTCTTTCTACACCCTCACCACAAATAACGTAATATATATTTTTATACTTAGATTTACTTATAGCTTTTAATATAGCAGAATGATTTTTATTTTCGTTTAACTCACCAACTGATAAAACGACAAAGGCATCTTTCGGAATACCTAATTCTTCTCTCATAATACTTTTATTGATTTCAGTATTAAAATAATAATCAGTATCTATGCCTACCCCCGGAATGTAAACCTTTTTCTTGGATTTCATATATTTTTCACAAAATTTTGTATCATCTTTATTTATAGTGATAATAGTGTCTGTAAAGTAGGAACACAACAAATCAAAGGGAAAGAAAATCCAATTAAAAAGAGGTCCACCCTTAAAATAATAAAATCCGTGTTCTGTATGTAATATTTTCATATCGTGCTTTCTTCCTGCTATTCTGCCAAGTATACCGCTAACACAAGACTGATTATGCATCATTTCAAAATCAACTTCTTTTAGTAGTTTTCTCGTTTGAATATAAGATTTTATTAATTTAAAAGGATTATATGGCTTTCTAGGAAAATCTATTTGATGCATAACAACATTATTTTCTTCTAATACATCTCTATATTCTTTAAGTTTTTCATCTGTCCACGCACTTTTTTCAAAGTAATTACAAGCTACGTGAATTGTATATCCCATATCTTGTAACATCTTTATATTTCGCATATTAAAAGCAACTACCATAGACGGTACTGTTGCTAAAAATAAGATATTTTTCATATTAATCACCATATTTAAATAAACTTCAATATTTTATCGCATAAAATTTTTACATCTTCTGCTGTATATCTTTGGTCAATAGTAAGAGGTATCATATACTTTGATAATCTATATTCCATAGAATTTTTAGAAGTGATATCAAGTATATATCTCCACCAATTCCCCTGAAAATGTTTATTTTCAAGTAAGTAATCGAGTAGATTTTCGTTTTCTATCATAAATGGATACACCATAGGTACACAGTCTTCATCAAAATATTTATCAATATCTAAAATATTCTTTTCTTTAAGCATAGAACGAACTACATTAAAGTTTTCAATTCGCTTTTTCTTTACATTTTCATAATCTATACCATCTAATAAATATCTTGTGAATTTAGACATATTTTTAATATCTGAATTATCTATTCTTTCTTCATTTAACGTTCTACTAGCGTATGCTTTACCCTCGCAACCATATTCTATACGTTGCATAAGAAATAATGATGTATCTGATGAATGGTCATCTTCATACATATCATCACTATATAAATAAGGCTTCCCCACAACATATGCACCGTCAGGCACTCCGAAAAATTTTCTAGCACTATACACATTAAGACAATTTTCTAAAGGCTTTGAAAAGAAAGCTTGAGAATTATCAATAATAACATTTTTATATTTATCAGCTATATTTTTAATATATTGAGTACTAAAAATACCACAATAATTGACTATAATCATACAACTATCTTCTTCATTAGTATCCATTTTGGGAATAAAATTTTCATCTATAGTATAAAATTCTATTTCTATCCTTTTTTTAATAAGAAAATCTTTTACTGTTTCACATTGATATATAGGAAGATATACTTTTTTACAATTATAAGATTTTATTGAATGGTAAATAGCTGTACGACCGCTATTAAGACGAACAACATTATCTCCCTTGTAATACTCTTTTCCATTAGGGTATTCAAGCTCAATAAAACTTCCCATTTCAAACGACATTATTCAATCTCCTAACTTCCTCTATTACAAAATTCCAATCAAAACCACAATTAAATATATAATCTATTGCTGACATACAAGGTGCAAAACCTTTCCAAACCTGCTTATACTCTATAGGCTTATAGTCTGTGTATGTTAGCTTTATTCCCTCTTTTAAAAAATTTTCTTCTTTTTGATACACTCTAGCTCCGTTACCTGATAGATACTCACTAGCACCTACAGTTTTACAAATATCTAAAACCTTTCTTTCTCTACTAGAATGTATATTAAAATCAGAGCTTTTAACTATCTTCGTATTTATACCAAAACCGTCACAAATATATTTATCAATAGCCATATTCATTTCTGATATGGAAGAATATTTTTTAAGTAAAACATCTGAATAATCCGGAAATACTTCTTTGAAAAACTCAGCTTTTCCATAATTCATTTGTAAAGTTTTTAAATGCTTATCTTTCCACTTTAATTCGTCTTTAGTTCGCACTTCAAATATTAAATCGCCTAAATGCTGTTCTACTGGCACTTTAATTCTAAATTCACCATTAGATGTTTTTATTTTATTCACATTGTGGTCTGCTTGGTTTGAATACTGTGCATCATCTAAATATACAAATACATCACTTTTATAAATTTTATAATATAGCCCTAACCACGGTATATAATTAGGCTGATGTATAGCACATATCATTTAATGTAACTCTCCTTTTCTCTCTATATTAAGAGGTTCACGAACATAATCCCCATAATCACTTTTGTATCTTATAAATATACCTTTAAAAACTGCAATTAAAATTTTTACATCTAATAAAAACGAAACATTTTCTGCATAATCCGATTCATATTTTAATTGCTCGTCCCAAGTAGGCTCAAGATTTTCATATAATACTTCAGGCGGTATTAATCCTGCCCTTACTTTGAAACGACTTTTTTCATCTATTGTATAATAATCATTGTAAGCTACCGGCAAAGGTCTTGGTCCTATTATTGAAAGCTCGCCTTTTATAATACTCATTATTTCAGGCAACTCATCAAGAGAAGTAGCCCTTAAAATTCTACCAAAGTATGTAAGTCTTTCGTTATCCGGTAAGTAATTCCCTTTTTCATCTTTTGCCTCAGTCATAGTACGAAACTTTTTTATATAAAAACTATTACCGTTTATAGTAGCTCTCTCTTGTTTAAAGAAAACAGGGCTACCTATTTTTATTCTTACAAGTAAAGCTATTATAAAATAAACAGGTATTAGTATAATAAAAGCTATAACAGAAAGACATAAATCTATTAATCGTTTTATGTATCTTTTATACATTTATAAACATCACACCTCTATTTACTTTATTTCTCTAATAAGCATAAATGATTCTGCTGATTTTACATTTACCATTGCTCCACGATATTTAGCTAAAGACTTTATTGCCTCTATTGAACGGGCATCAGGAAATTCTCCTAACTGAGATTTAAATATATTCATAGCCTCTAACTTTTTATCTAATGTATTTGATATATCTTCATATACATTTGGTATGAACTCATTTTGAACATTTGGTATATTCCAACCTGTTTCGGATAATGTTTCATAGGCATATATCCTTTTAACTTTGTGTTCATACTTAGGTCTTAAAGCTACCATAGACGCATCTACAACTATTTGATGGTCTATTTGCATATCACCCCTATGTGGTATATAAACCTCATCAGGTTTAATTTTCTGAATCACTTCAGATATTTTGCCATTTAATTCATATCTAGGTACAGTTTCAAGCATTACAGCAGGAAAGTCTAGAAATATAGTTTCTTTAACACCAAGTAATTTGTCAGCTAATACACATTCATTTCTTACATTTTTAACAGATTCCCTTGAGAAAAGAGGTTCACACCCTTTAGTTACAACACAGACATAAACCTCGTCACCATTCAAAACTCTATTTGCCATTGTACCACCTACACCTATAATCTCATCATCTGGGTGTGGTGCTATTACTAAAACTCTCATTCTATATTCCTCTCATAAATACACTTATTTATAATATAGACCATCTTCATTTCTAAGCCATATAGATTTAATACCAAGTTTATTAGGTGCTATAAAATCTTTATTGATGTTATCACCTACATATATCATTTGACAGTAATCCACATCCAAAAAATCCTTCATAATTTTATAAGATGTTTCATTAGGTTTTCTAAACTCAATACCACCTAACTCATCTGTAATAATAATTTTATCAACTAACTCCTCTAGCCCTAATGCTGAAATTTTTGCTTTTTGACCTTCCACTCTGCCATCAGTAATTATCCCTAATTTATAGCCTTCTTTACGTAAATCTATTAATAAATCACGAACACCAGCATAAAAATTTATTATAGGACTATGAAATCTATATGTATTTAAACACTTTTCTTTTAATTCTTCAGAAAAAATATTTTCCGAAATAAGCAATTCATCAATAGCACTTTTGCCTTTTTCGAAAAAATCCCACATTTTCTCCATAGGGTTTACTACTTGTGGCAATAATTTAGAAACACTATTATATCCACTTTTAACATATTCTTTTTCGCTATAAAGTGTATCGTCTAAATCAAATATAACAACCTTTATATTATCAAGATATTTTTTAACATCAAGAATATTATTTATCTCAGTCACGTTTTACACCTGCTTTAACACACACACTTTGGTCATATCTACTATAAATTTCATTATCCCTTGCAGAATATGGAACATAGCATAAACTTTCACCATTTAAAATCTTTATAATCGCTTCAGCACTATTTGCACCAGCTTTCATAGATAGTGGCGAACCTCCTCCAAATCTAGGGTTAATCTCTATATAATAGTTTTCTTTAGTAAACTCATCTTGAATAAGCTGAACAGCTATCTGACCTACCGGCTTAAAATCTTTAACTAAATTCTTCATTTCTTCAATTATTACATCATTCTGACAAATGCGTGTTTTTAAAACTTCCCCAGAACGTACAGCTATACGCTCTCTAGGTGTTATAAATACAGGATTACCACAGTAATCACAAAATATATCTACTGTGTATTCTTTACCTGATATAAAAGGTTGTATAATATAATTTTCTATTTTACTTGCATAAAGTTTTAAATCTTCCATATTATCAACTTTATATGCGTTTATACTTGAGCTACCATCTTTAGGCTTTATAAATGCTGGAAATCCACAGTTATAATTTTCAACATCATCAAATGTTTTTGGTGAATTTAATCCTATTGAAGTAAAATATTCATATGTATATCGCTTATCTCTGCATATTTTTATTTTATCGTAATCAGAAATAAATACTTTTACACCAAGTTCTTCAAATTCAGCTTTATGTTTTGAAAGTTTAAGTAATTCAGTATCTATTGTTGGTATAATAGCGTCAACATTTTCTTCTTTACAAATTGATAATAAACTATCTATATAATTATCAGAAGAAATTCTAGGAACAATTTTTATATCATCGCAAAAATACAAAGCCGGAGCTGTATCCACCATATCTGCACCGATAATATGTAAATCAACATTCATATCTTTTGCAGTAGTTTTAAAAGATTGAATTAATTCTACTCTCCTACCAACACTTGTAAATAATAATTTCATACTACACCTTCTTTTATTTAAAGCAATCTACTATTAATTTTATAATTATATCCTGTTCATCTTCTGTCATTTTAATATCACTCGGAAGACATAAACCTCTATCAAATATATCAGCACCTACATCTACCGATATATCATCTCGTTTTACAAAATCATTCATTCTATACATAGGTTGCATATGCATAGGCTTCCATATAGGTCTACCCTCTACGTTATACTTTTCTAAAACTTCTAAAATTTCAGTAGGACAGCTTTTACCTTTTTCTTTTATATATAATGCCTCATTATCACTTCTAACTTGTTTACACATAGCGTCTTTATCTATAATTAAACAACTAAGCCAAAAATTAGGCTCCATAATATTCTCGATATAAGGATTCATAGATACCGGTATATCCTTAAAACCTTCTTTATATTTCATATAAATTTTTTTCTTTTTTTCTATATGCTCATCTAAATAAGGTATTTGCCCTCTAACCACACCGGCTACAATATTACTCATACGGTAGTTATATCCTAATTCCTCGTGTTGATACCACTTGGCATTTTCTCTACTTTGAGTTGACCATTTACGAACTTTTTCAGCAGATAATTTATCATTAGTAAGGAACATTCCTCCGGTTGAGCCTGTTATTATCTTATTACCATTGAATGAAATAGCATTGTATTTACCGAATGTTCCAGTTTGAATACCTTTATATGTGGCACCCATAGATTCAGCTGAATCCTCAATTATTGTAGCTCCATATTTATTGCAAACATCAACTATTTCATCAAGTTTTGCAGGTACTCCATAAAGATTTGCTAAGACTACAACCTTAACTTCAGGATACAACTTAAATGCTCTTTCTAAGGCTAATGGGTCCATATTCCAAGTTTCATATTCCGTATCAATAAAAATAGGAATTCCACCCTCATATAAAATCGGATTTACTGTTGCAGAAAATGTGACATCTGAACAAAATACTTTATCACCAGATTTAACCCCCGAAAGCTTTATAGCCATATGTAAAGCTGAAGTGCCTGAAGAAAGTGCTACTGCATATTTGCAACCTATTTTTTCGCACATCATTTTCTCTATTTCATCAATATTCTTACCTACTGTGCTAACCCAATTAGTTTCATAAGCCTCTTTCATATAAACTAATTCTTCTTTATGCATTGTAGGTGAAGATAAATATATTCTATTTAAAAAAGGCTTTATATCCATAAAAATTCTCCAATCTTATTAATTAAAAATAGCCAATCATAGATTTACTATAACTTGGCTATACCTCATTTGATAAAAAATATTTATTAATCTAATTAGTAATGATTTTTTCTAGTCTGTCTTCTTTTATAAAAATATTTTGATTATGTATAGCTTTTGGAACTTCTTTTTGAACACAACTATTAACTTCATTAGGACTTTTAAATGTAGGAACTACCTTTCTTAAAGCCTCTTTAGCTTTGGTATCATCTCCTGTTTTGCAAGCCTCCTCAAGTATCTTTAACTTTTGGTTTATTTCATCTAAACTTAATGCAGTATCTCTTTCTATAAAAATCATACTATTTGTTGTTTTATCAAGCTCCTCTGTATTTACTAAAAGCTCCTCATATAATTTTTCTCCAGGTCTTAATCCAGTTTCTATAATTTCTATGCCTGTTGCTCCTGCTAAGCGAATCATATTTTCTGCCAAATCCAAAATCTTAACAGGTTCACCCATATCAAGTACAAACAGCTCACCATTATTTGCAATAGAACCACTTTGTAAAACAAGCTGTGACGCTTCCGGTATTGTCATAAAGTAACGAATAATTCGTTTGTCCGTAATAGTTATAGGCCCACCACTTGCGATTTGCTTTTTAAAAAGCGGTACTACAGAACCTGCACTACCTAAAACATTTCCAAATCTTGTGGCACTATATTTTGTATTGCCATAAGTACTTGCACTTTGCACTATCATTTCACACATTCTTTTTGTTGCACCCATAACATTTGTTGGATTTACAGCTTTATCAGTAGAAACCATCATAAATCGTTCTACTTTGTATTTTTCACATAAATCAACTACATTTTTTGTGCCAAAAATATTATTTTCAATAGCTTCAATACAGTTATGCTCCATTAAAGGAACGTGTTTATATGCAGCAGCATTTATAACTATTTGTGGATTATACAACTTAAATACTCTTTCCATAGACTTTTTATTTGATATAGAGGAAATTTCAACTTTTACATCAAGTTTGCCTTTATAAGCAATAATTAATTCTTGCTGTACATCATATGCTCCATTTTCATATATATCTAATATGATTAACTGTTTAGGATTCATCTTGGCTAATTGCCTACATAATTCCGAACCAATAGAGCCTCCACCACCTGTTATAAGTATAACTTTATCTTTATAGTAGACATTAGTTTTATCATCAGTAACAGCTAGTGGTTTTCTAAATAAAAGCTCCTCTATATCAAATTCTCTAAGATATCTTTTTCCGTTATCACTATGTATATCTTGATAATCGTATACTTTAATTTTATAGCCTAAACTTTTATAGTAATCATACAATCTTTTTCTATTTTTAGTATCAGTAGATGGTATGGCAAATATTATTTCCTGAACCTCATAATCTTTAAGTTTTGTTTCAACACCACTACTTTCCGGAAAAACAGGAATACCATTTATCTCCCTACCGATTTTACTACCGTCAACATCTATAAAACATCTAGGTATATACGAAGAATTTTCGCTTGATAACAAATCTTCTGCAAGGCTAACGCCAACACGCCCTGCCCCAACGATAGCTACCTTTATCTTTTTTGACTCAAACTCATTTACATAATTTAAGCCTGCAAAAAGTTTAAGTAGTAATGCAAGAAATTTACCGAAATACGTTTCTTGATTAGAACATTTATAAGCATATCTATAAATCATTCTAATAGAGAATGCCCACAATAAATTCATACAAACCAAAGATAATAATCTAGCAAAAGCTATTTTTTCTATAGGGATAAAAAGTGCTGATAAAAGATATAAAAAGAAACCTATTATATCCGAAAAAAGAAGTTTTATATAACTTTGAATACCACCATATCTCCATATTTGTCCATAAACTTTAAAATATAATCTACAACAAAAAATACATATGAAAGAAAGTATTGAATGTTGTAATATTCCAATATAAGATAGTTTATTTTGACCTTGATATATAAAAAGCATAAGCAATGCTACTATATAAAAAATAATCACATCATAAAAAAATAATAGCCATCTTACATTGGGCAAAATATTTTTATTTTTCATAT
>JADIMX010000108.1 GCA_017694425.1 Candidatus Fimicola merdigallinarum | reverse complement strand
AAATAATTCCCCCTTTAGATACAAAGTATATCATATTTTGTAAAAAAAAGAAAAATACTTTATTATAAAGAGGTAAAACCCTTGACAGCTTTTTTCTATATGTTATAATAATACCATTGATATATATGATAAATCTTTGATGAGGACAGTAGTCTGTCAAGTGCTTTTCAGAGAGGGAACATAGTTTTAACTGGTGTGAATGTTCCTATGTACGACAGTATGAAGACTACCTCGGAGTGACTCTAATAAAGTCCGTATAACTGCGTTAAAGTTTTAAATTAAGTGGTTTTTACAATCAGGGTGGAACCGCGGGAAAAATATTACTCTCGTCCCTTTTTATTTTTATATTAAGGAATGGGAGTTTTTTTATTGCCAAAACGAAGATTTATTATTAAATAGATATTTGAAAGGAGATTAACTATGATTAAGGTAACACTTAAAGACGGAGTTTGTAAAGAATACGAAAGCGAACTTTCCGTACTTGATATTGCTAAAAGTATAAGTGAAGGACTTGCTAGAAATGCTTGTTGTGGTATTGTTGATGGTGAGGTTAAAGACCTTCGCTTTGTTGTAAATAAAGATGCAAATGTAAGTATCTGTACATTTGATGATGAGGAGGGTAAAATAGCTTTCCGTCATACTGCATCTCACATTATGGCTCAGGCTATAAAAAGACTTTACCCAGAAACAAAACTTGCTATAGGACCAGCTATTGCAGAAGGTTTCTACTATGATTTCGATAGAGAAACACCATTTACTCCAGAAGAACTCGTAGAAATCGAGAAAGAGATGAAGAAAATAGTTAAAGAAAATCTTCCTCTTGAAATGTTTGAGCTTCCTAGAGAAGAGGCTATAAAACTTATGGAAGAAAGAGGAGAGCCATACAAAGTAGAGCTTATAAACGACCTTCCTAAAGACGCTGTTATTTCTTTCTACAAACAGGGTGAATACATTGACCTTTGTGCAGGTCCACACCTTATGAGTACAAAACCAGTAAAAGCATTTAAACTTACATCAGTTGCAGGTGCTTACTGGAGAGGTAGCGAGAAAAACAAAATGCTTTCAAGAATTTACGGAACAGCTTTCACAAAAGCTAGCGACCTTGAAGCATATCTTCATATGATAGAAGAGGCTAAAAAACGTGACCATAGAAAACTTGGTAAAGAGTTACAGCTTTTCGCACTCCTTGACGAAGGCCCTGGATTCCCATTCTTCCTTCCAAAAGGTATGGTTCTTAAAAATACACTCCTTGACTACTGGAGAGAAATTCATAAAAAAGCTGGATACGTTGAAGTTTCAACACCAGTAATCCTTAGCAGACAGCTTTGGGAAACAAGTGGTCACTGGTATCACTACAAAGATAATATGTACACAACAGTTATTGATGAGCAGGATTTCGCTATAAAACCTATGAACTGCCCAGGTGGTATGCTTGTATACAAACAGAGTATGCACTCATACAGAGACCTTCCATTAAGAATGGGTGAAATCGGTCTTGTTCACAGACACGAAAAATCAGGTGCTTTACACGGTCTTATGCGTGTTCGTTGCTTCAGTCAGGATGACGCTCATATCTTTATGACAGAAGAACAGATTAAAGATGAGATAAGTGGAGTAATCAAACTTATTGATAGCGTTTATAAACTTTTCGGTTTCAGCTACCATATCGAGCTTTCTACAAGACCAGAAGACAGTATGGGTTCTGATGAGGCTTGGGAAATCGCTACAAACGGTCTTAGAGATGCTTTAGACGAAAACGGTATTGAGTACGTTGTAAACGAGGGTGACGGTGCATTCTACGGACCAAAGATTGACTTCCACCTTGAAGATTCACTTGGAAGAACTTGGCAGTGTGGTACAATCCAGCTTGATATGCAGTTACCAGAAAGATTTGACCTTGAGTACACTGCAGCTGACGGAACAAAGAAAAGACCTGTTATGATTCACAGAGTTTGCTTCGGTTCAGTTGAAAGATTTATCGGTATCCTTATAGAGCATTTTGCAGGACAGTTCCCAACTTGGCTTTCACCAGTTCAGGTTAAGGTTCTTCCTATATCTGAAAAATTTGAAGATTATGCAAAATCTGTTGCTGATAGACTTTATGCAGAAGGTATCAGAGTTGAAACTGACAACAGAGCAGAAAAAATCGGATACAAAATCAGAGAGGCTAGAAACGAAAGAGTTCCTTACATCATTGTTGTTGGTGAAAAAGATAAAGAGGCTGGAAAAGTTTCACTTCGTTCAAGAGCAAATGGCGAAGAAGGACAGTTTGACCTTGAAGACGTTATTGCTAGACTTAAAGAGGAAATCGAAACAAGAGCAAACGTTCAGTAATAATGATTATTGGTGGGTAGGTGAAAATCTACCTGCCATATTTTAAAAAATCTATTGACATATATTTTGGGGTGTGATATACTATCCCAGTAATAAAGAAGAAGTGTCCACTTCTCACCTTAAATACAGAAATAGGTGTTTGGGTTAATACGGATTTTAAAAACGGTACATTTTTGTGCTGTGTTTTATGATGTATTTTCTGGTGGATAGGACTTCTATTCACTTTTTTTATTATTATATTATTTTGGGGAGGTGCTCGGCTATTACAGATTTAATGATCAATGAGCAAATTAGAGATAAAGAAATAAGACTTATCGATGAGGAGGGTAATCAGCTTGGTATAGTTTCTTCAAGAGAAGCACAGAAAATTGCTGACGAGAGAAAATTAGACCTTGTTAAGATTGCACCTACTGCAAAACCACCGGTATGTCGTATTATGGACTACGGAAAATATAAGTTCGACCAGGCTAAAAAGGAGAAGGAAGCAAGAAAAAAACAGAAAACTGTTGATGTTAAAGAATTGCGTTTATCTCCAAGTATTGATACACACGATATACAGGTTAAAGTTAAGAAAGCTATTGAGTTCTTAAAGAACGGAGATAAGGTAAAAGTAAGTATTCGTTTCAGAGGTCGTGAAATCGGACACTCAAAAACAGCTACTGTTATTCTTGAAAATTTTGCTAAAGACATTTCAGAATATGGAATAGTTGACAAACCACCAAAAATGGAAGCAAAGAGCCTTGTTATGTTCCTTGCTCCTAAAAGTTCTAAATAAGATAATCTAAGGAGGATATACATTATGCCTAAATTAAAAACAAAAAAAGCAGCTGCAAAACGTTATAAAGTTACTGGAACAGGTAAAATCAAAAGAAGTAAATCCAACACACAGCACATTCTCGGAAAGAAAACAACAAAGAGAAAAAGAAAATTAAGACAGGCTACATTAGTTGACAAATCAGTTTCAAACAACGTTAAGAAAAAATTATTACCTTACGCGTAATTTTTCGGGAATAGTATACAAGGAGGATTTTTAAAATGGCAAGAGTTAAAGGAGCGTTAAACGCTAGAAAAAGACATAAAAAAGTTTTAAAATTAGCTAAAGGTTACCGTGGTGCAAGAAGCAAACAGTACAGAGTTGCAAAACAGTCTGTAATGAAAGCTATGGCTCACGCTTTCGCTGGTAGAAAACAGACAAAGAGAGAATACAGAAGTCTTTGGATTACAAGAATCAATGCTGCTGCAAGAATGAACGATATTTCTTATAGCAAATTAATGCACGGTTTAAAATTAGCAGATATCACAATCAACAGAAAGATGCTTGCTGACCTTGCTGTAAATGATACAGAGGCTTTTGCTAAATTAGTAGAAACAGCTAAAAGCAAATTAAACTAATTTAACAGAGTAAAGATTAGAGGTTGTCTTATAGACAGCCTCTTTTTTGTGGATTAATTAATAAAATATTGCAAAGGAGGAGAATACTTTGGGTGGTATATTAACAAGGTCCATTGGCTTTTTAATTATGATGCTTGTGGGATACCTTTTTAAGAAAAATAAAATTATAACCGTTGAAGATGGTAGAGTTATATCTAAAATAATTGTAAACATTACACTTCCTATGGCACTTGCGTCAGGATTTCAGGGTGTTACTATAACGAAGACACTTGTTAGTATGACATTTTTAGGAATACTTGCAAATGCAATAATGCTTGTAGTTGGTTTTATAGTAGCGAGAAAAAAGGGAAGTATGGATAAAGTATTTTATATGCTTAATTTATCTAGTTATAATATAGGTAACTTTACTATTCCATTTGCTCAGGCATTTTTCCCAGCGTCAACACTTGCAGCGCTATACCTTTTTGATGTTGGTAATGGTCTTATGTGCTTGGGTATAAGTATTGCTATTGTATCTTCAATAGTAAATAGTAGTAGTAAGTTCTCTTTAAAAGAGTTTTTAAAAATACTTTTTTCTTCTCCGTCATTCGTTACATATGTTATTATGGTTTCGTTAACTGCGTTAAAAATAAGTCTGCCTGATTCAGTTTTTACAATAGTAAAAATGGTGGGAAGTTCAAATACATTCCTTTCTATGTTCCTTATAGGTATATTATTTGAGCTTAATGTTGACAAGGATAGCATAAAGACTGTTTTAAGAGTAATATTTATACGATATGGATTCGCACTTATATTTGCTTTAATTATATTCTTCATTCTTCCATATAGCAGAGATATAAGAAGTATAATAGCTATGACAGTTTTTGCTCCTATAGTAAGTGTAGCACCTATACATTGTGAAAAATTAGGCTCTGACCATACTTTGGCAGGATTTTTAAACTCTGTATGTATAATCATAAGCCTTGTTTTAATGACTTTAACCCTTATATTAGTAGGATAAAAAATAAAATGCCTTCGAGTAATCGAGGGTATTTTATTATTAAATTAATAAATTAAGTAGATAAACATTACTT
>JADIMX010000107.1 GCA_017694425.1 Candidatus Fimicola merdigallinarum | reverse complement strand
GTTGATGAAAGTATAAATGACGAAAAGATATATAAAATTGTAAAATCAGCTATGACTGAAAGTGGTAATGGTCTTATTGAGAAATATGGTTTCGATAAAGAAGCTCACCTTAAATATATTGATAAAATTATAGGACGTTTTAAAAATCATTACCTTAAAGATGATGTTTCAAGAGTTGGTAGAGAGCCACTTAGAAAACTTAGCCCAACAGATAGACTTGTAAAACCTCTTATGACAGCTAAGGAATACGGTTTTAATGTGGATAACCTTATAATTGGTATTGGTGCTGCATTAAACTACAATAACCCAGAAGATGCTCAGAGTGTAGAGCTTCAGGATAAAATAAAATCTATGGGAGTAAAGAAGGCTTTTTCTGAAATTTCAGGCATAACAGACGAAAATCTTCTTGAAAGTGTAGAAAATGCATATAAAGAAGTAAAAAATTTAATATAATATATTTAAATTTTTCGAATTTGGGTGTATAATATCTATTGTACACCTAAATTTTTTATTTGGGTTATATAGGTTGACAAAAACAAATGGAAAGAGGGAGAAAGTTATGGTATCAAAAAAAGTTGTTGTTAATAACGAAACAGGTCTTCACGCTCGTCCAGCGTCAAGTCTTGTATCCTTTGTTAAAAAATTCAAAGGTTGCACAGTTTATATTACTAATGGTGATAAAAAGGCAAATGCTGCAAGTATTATAAATGTCCTTACACTTGGTGCTAAACACGGTACAGAGCTTGAGGTTACTGTTGAAGGTGAAAATGAGGCAGTAGCTTTAGATGAAATCGTAAAGTTCATTGAAACTCTTGAGGATTGATTATTTGTGGACTGTGAAATTTTATAATATTAGAGAGAGGTATTATTTATGAAAAAATTTACTGTATCTAAAGCAGCATCAAAAGGTGTTGTTATGGGAAAAGCATTTATTGCTGTACAGGAGAAACTTGAGGCTGATACTAGAATTATAAAAGATTCTGAAAAAGAAATAGAAGTACTTAAGTTTAACAAAGCTGTTAAAGAGGCTGTTGAAGAAATTAAAGTTCTTGCAAAAGATTCAGAAATCTTCGCTGCTCATCTTGATGTTGCAGAAGACGCTGTTCTTGCAGATTCTGTTAATGCAAAAATTAATGGGGAAAACAAAAATGCAGAGCTTGCTCTTGAGGAGGCAGTTTCTGAAATCGTTACTATGTTTGAAAGTCTTGATGATGAGTACTTAAGAGAAAGAGCTGCCGACATCAAAGACGTAGGTAAGAGAATGATGTGCAAACTTAAAGGAGTAAAAAGCAATCCTTTTGAAGGCATTAACGAAGAAGTTATCGTTATCGCTGAGGACCTTGCTCCTTCTGACACAGCAAATATGGACTTTAACTATATAAAAGGTTTCATTACAGAAGCTGGCGGTGTTACAAGCCACGTTGCTATTATGGCAAGAAGTATGGAAATACCAGCATTCGTTGGTGTTGAAGGTTTCAGAAGTCAGGTAACAAATGACGATTACATTATCCTTGACGCTCTTGGAAACGAAATTATCGTAAACCCAGATGAAGAAACAAAAGCAAGCTACTTAAAGAAAGCTGAAGAATACAAAGCTATGAAAGCTGAGCTTGAAAGTATGAATGACCTTCCTGCTACAACTCTTGATGGAAGAACAGTTGAGCTTTTCGCAAATGTAGGTAGTATTACAGACGTTGAAAATGCTGTTACAAGAGGTGCTGAGGGTATCGGTCTTTTCAGAAGTGAGTTCCTTTATATGGAAAATACAAAGTTCCCAACAGAACAGGAACAGTTTGACACATACAAGAAAGCTATCGAAACAATCAAACACCCAATGATTATAAGAACACTTGATATCGGTGGAGATAAAGAGCTTTCATACTATGAATTTGATAAAGAGGAAAACCCATTCCTTGGTTGGAGAGCTATAAGAATTTCTCTTGACCTTAAAGATGTATTTAAAACACAGCTTCGTGCTATACTTAGAGCTAGTGCATACGGTGACATCAGAATTATGTACCCTATGATTATATCTGTTGAAGAATTTAGAGCTGCTAACGAAATCTTAGAAGAGTGTAAAGCAGAGCTTAGAACTGACAATATTCCATTCAACGATAGTATCCAGACAGGTATTATGATTGAAACTCCAGCTGGTGTTATGTGTGCTGAAGACCTTGCTAAAGAAGTTGACTTCTTCAGTATTGGTACAAACGACCTTACACAGTACTTACTCGCAGTAGATAGAGGAAATCAGAAAATAGCTAAAATGTACAACTCATTCCACCCAGCTGTACTTCGTGCTATCAGCAAAGTTATTGAAGCTGGTCACAAATACGGTAAAATGGTTGGTATGTGTGGTGAATTCGCAAGTGATGAAAAAGCACTTCCTATCCTTCTTGGTATGGGACTTGACGAGTTCAGTATGGCTGCTACAGAAATAGCTGCTTCAAGATACAGAGTAAGAAATCTTAAATTTGAAGAATGTAAAGAGCTTGCAAAAGCTGTATGCGAAAAGAGCACAATAGCTGAAATTAGAGAGCTTATCGACTAATTTATATATTTAAAGACGGATTTTTTAATCCGTCTTTTTTTATTGTTTGATAAAATTCTGTAAAAATAGTACAATATATACGTATAAAATATATTGGGGTGATTTTATGGAGATATACAACTTAAAAGAAATGCTTTTTCCCTATGAACAGGCAGTAAAAGAGCTTACATTAAAATTTGACAGCATTAAAAATGAATATAGAATGTTAGGTATGTACTCTCCTATTGAGGCTGTTACAGGTAGAGTAAAAAAGATGTCTAGCATACTTGAAAAAGCATCACGAAAGAAGATTTCTCCTGATGAGATAAGGGATAAAATTGAGGATATAGCAGGTATAAGGATACTTTGTCAGTTTGTTGAGGATATTCAAAAGGTTATAGACCTTGTAAGAGAGCGAGATGGCAGAGATTTATTTATAGAGGAAGAAAGGGACTATATTACAAATACAAAGCCTAGTGGTTATAGAAGTTACCATATTATAGTTAGATATCCTTTAAATACAGCTATGGGCTACATAGAAGTGCCGGCAGAAATACAGATAAGAACCCTTTCTATGAATTTCTGGGCAGTTACAGAACATTCTTTAAAATATAAGTATAGTGGCAATATACCTATGGACTTGCAGAAAAGACTTATAAACTGTGCCGAGGCAGCCTTTAAACTTGATGAGGAAATGGGTACTATACGAGAGGAAATAATGCACGCCCAAAGACTTAATGAGGTTAAAAATAATCTTTTAAATGATATAATAGAGAATATGCACAACCTTTATTTTAATGCAAAAGTAGAGGAAATGGACGAGATAAATAGAAAGTTTGTTGACCTTTGGGAGGAGGGCGACCTAGATAGACTTAGGGAGTTTAACCAACAGCTTAATATTATGACTGAGGTTTACAGAGCTTAGGAGGAATTTATGGGTTTATTTGCTTTATCTGATTTGCATCTCAGTTTTTTTAAGGAAAAGCCTATGGATATTTTCGGTGATAACTGGGAAAATCATTGGCAGAAAATTAAAGATAACTGGGAAAGAACTATTTCGGATAATGATACAGTTATTATTGCAGGTGATATTTCTTGGGGTTGTGGCCTTGATGAGGCAACACCGGATTTAGAATTTGTTAATAATCTTAAAGGTAGAAAGATTATATTGCAGGGTAATCACGATTATTGGTGGAATTCAGTTTCTAAGGTTAGAAAAGCATTTCCTAATATGACATTTATAAAAAATGACTTTACTACTTATGAAAATTATGCCATATGTGGCTCAAGAGGTTGGCTTTGTCCTAATGATATAAGTTTTACAGAGTATGATGAAAAACTTTATAATAGAGAGGTTATAAGAGTTAGACTTTCTTTAGATAGTGCTGTAAAATCGGGATATAAGGATAATATTATAATTGCTTTGCACTATCCACCTATGAACGAAAAACGAGAGTATTCTGAGTTTATGAAGATAATAGATGAGTACAATATTAAAAATGTTATATATGGTCATTTACACGGAAAAGAAACTTTAAAAAATGTTTTAGACGGTGAATATAATGGAGTTAGATATAATTTTACATCTGCTGATTATATAGATTTTTGCCCAGTAAAAATATTATAATTTCAATGAAAAATCGGATTTATATCCGGTTTTTTATTTTTTTATTATTTTTTTGAAGTCTATAAAATTTTATAATCGTAATATAAGTGTAGCTACAAATAAAGGAGGTGAGTACAGGTTGTGAGGGATAAAGAATTTAGAGTTATAGTTGAGAAGTACGAAAAACTTATTTTTACAATATGCTATCAGTTTGTAAAGGATTATCAGGAGGCTCAAAATTTAACTCAAGAAACTTTTATATCTGCCTATACTCATATTGATAGCTGTAATATGGATAGTATAAAGCCTTGGCTTTCAAGGATAGCTACAAATAAAGCTAAAGACTATCTTAAAAGTGCATATAATCGGCGAGTGGTATTAAACTCTGAAGATAACAATGATGATATGGCGATAAATAATGAGAAAACTCCGGAAACTTTATATATTTCAAAAGAGGGTATGGAGAGTATACGAGATAAAATTTTAAGTTTAAAAGAGCCTTATCACAAAGTGTCTGTAATGTATTTTTTAGAGTATAAAAGTATTGTTGAAATATCGGAAGTTTTAAAACGACCCAAAAAGACGGTTCAAACTCAAATTTTTAGAGCGAAAAATATACTTAAAGAGTACATAAATAAGGAGGGGTAAGGAATGGATTTGTTTGATAGAGATGGGCATCTTACGGATTATGCTTTAGATTTAATTATAAATGGTGAGCCTAATGAAATGGAAAGATTAGAAGTATCAGAACACCTTTCATTCTGTGATGAGTGTATTCTTCGGTATACAGAAAAACTTTCAGACATATCACTTATGGATATGGAAGATAGTGTTGCTGATACAGTTATGCTTAGAATTAAGAGAAGACTTAGAAGTATTTTTGTAAATAAGTATGGAACAGTTGCTGTTGCAAGCTGTTTTGCCATTGTTTTATGGATATCAGGAGCTTTCACTCACTTTAATGAAGGCATAGATAAATTTACTAGAAATGAAGTTGTAGGAAAAATAGAAAAGGCAAATGAAAGAAATAACCTATTTAATGATAGATTAACTGAAACTATAAATAGTATGTTTAAGATTGAATGGAGATGATATTTATGGAAAAAAGTAGATTAAAAGTTTTTGTGTTTTCTTTTATACCTGGTGCAGGTGAAATGTACCTTAATATGATGAAGAAAGGTATTTTTCTAATGGCATCATTTTTCGCAGTAAGTTTTATTTCAAGTACAATAAATTCGGGTATATTGCCATTTCTTATGCCTGTAATATGGTTCTACTCATTTTTTGAAACTCATAATATGAAACATTTTTCACTTGATTATAGAATAGAGTGCGACAATAATTTTGCTAATAACTTAGATAGCCAGTTCTTAAAAGATAAGTTAAACTCAGGCAATAAAAGTAAGTATATAGGGTATGCCCTTGTTTTATTCGGTGTATTTTATATATTAAAAATGCTTAGACTTAGCATATATTCGGTTATAGATTTAATAAATCCTGCCATTGCCGATTTTATATACGATATTATAAGTGGAAGTACAGATTTTTTAATCGCTTTAATACTTATAGTTTTAGGCATAAAACTTATAAAGAATGGTAAAAAGGATAAGGATAGCGATTATATAGAATTTAAAGGTGACGATAGTGGGAGATGATTTTATGGGAGAAGATAGAAAAGTTGGTAGTGTAACAATGGGGATATACCTTGTTTTAGGTGGTTTGTATATGGTGCTTTCCAATATTTTCCCTAAGTTTGTTATTTGGAGAATAGGTATTTTTGCTCCAATATTTCTTGTGATTTTAGGCATTGAAGTGCTTTACAATGCTTATGTTCATAAAAATGATAATATAAAATTTGATGTGTTTAGTATTATTTTATGCTTTATAATAGTTGTTGGAACAATGGGCATATGGGGTTTTTCTAATTTGGTAATAGGTTTATATGATTTTGTATAAAGGGAGGATTTATTCCTCCTTTTTTATTGTTTCTAAATATGTTATAGGTAAAAATTTTTATAGAAAAGTAAAAAGCTACTATAATAGAATTGGTCTGGCAACTATAAAAACATAAATAGTCTATCACATTCTAAATTAAGATGTAAATGTCTATAGTATTTGTACCCAAATATAGAAAACAAGAAATAGCAGTGTATATCAGGTAGTATAGGATTTTTAAAAGTAAAAAGTAGCAAAATAATATATTAGAAATGGGCAAATGCAGAATATAAATACAGCAATATAGAATTTTGGTGTAGGAGATATTATCTGAAAACGGTAGGAAAGAGTATATATCAAATCAGTTAAAATAGGGAATAAGAACAATTAATATTAGATATATAAGATAGTTTTAAGTGTAAATATGAGGTACTTTTAAGAGTAAAAAAGATGAAATGCACTAAGGTAACTGTATGCTAATTAAATGTCTTTAGCCATAGCTCTGTGGGTAGGTTTATGCCATCATATGAAAATCATTGGATAGGTCGGAGGATATTCTTGTAAATATAAACCACTAGATATACCGGTGGTAGGTAAAATTTTTATAGAAAAGTAAAAATATATTAGGGAAACCCAAAATAATATTATATGGGGTGAGAAATATTAGTGTAATTGCTGTAATTAAAGGTTTGCAACAAAAAATCACTGCAAGGGCTTTATTAAACCGCCTATTTAACTGTTGGTTTTGATTTATTTAAAATAATTGGTTAAGTTTAAGTTATATTCTGCTGTAGTGAATTAGTCGTCATAGCTTAAAAATTTGTAGTATAAAAAATAGTTTTATTGAAAATTTTTGATATATTGCAATAGAATTTTATAGGGGTTTCTCAAGTATAATATTTCTTAAATAAAAAAGAGGGTTTAATTACCCTCTTTTTTTATTTTTAGCTTTACTTTTCTTTTTACCGTTATTTCTCCAACGGTCTTTTTTAGGCTTATCATTTTGTGGCTTTTTCACAGAGTAGCCGAAAGTACCCATCTGTTTACCTAAACCAAAATACCCACCGTGAGAGTAGCAAATAGGTTTCGACTTATTAAAGTGGAATTTTCCTGTTTCGTCCATATATTCATCGCTTATGCTTACAGAAACTACTTCTGCGATAAACATATGGTGACTGCCAAGCTCTACAATATCTTTAACCTTGCATTCAATATTAACCGGACTTTCGTATATAATAGGGGCAGAAACTTCATTACCTTTAACAGGAGTAAGTTTCATTTCTGAAAATTTATCTAAGTCACGACCGGAGCGAACTCCGCAAAAGTCACAAGCATATGTAAGGCTTTCTGTCACAAGGTTTATGACAAACTCGCCACTTTCTTTAATCATATTATAAGAGTGTCTTTCAGGACGTATAGATACGTAAGTCATAGGAGGGTTTGTGTTTATTGTACCAGTCCAAGCAACAGTTATTATGTTTTTCTCGCCTTTACTGTTTTGGCAACTTACCATAACAGCAGGAACGGGGTATATAACTGTGCCTGGTTTCCATACGGATTTACCCATTTTTATTCTCCCTTCGTATTTTAATGTGAATATATTATATTAAGTTTTTGATTTTGTAAAGGTAATAGTTTAAAATAATATTGTAATAATCACATTTTTTATGTAAAATTAAATGTCAGATTAAAATATTTTAAGGAGAGATATAGCTATGAAGCTACCTTTAGAATTTGTCGATAAAATGAAAGCTATGCTCGGTGATGAGTATGAGGCTTATGAAAAATCTTTTGATGACAAAAGACTTTACGGTCTTAGAATAAATACAATGAAAATTTCTAGAGAGGAATTTTTAAATAGAAATGTATACGAAACTGAAGATGTACATTGGTGTAAAGAGGGGTTCTACTATAAAGAGGGTGAAAGACCATCTAAACACCCTTACTATCACGCAGGTATGTATTATCTTCAAGAGCCTAGTGCTATGTCACCAGGGGCTGTTATAGATATTGAGGAAGGCGACAGAGTTCTTGATATATGTGCTGCTCCAGGTGGAAAAAGTACACAGGTTGGTGCAAGACTTAACAACACAGGTGTTTTAGTTTCAAATGATATAAGTACAAGTCGTATAAAGGCACTTGTTAAAAACATAGAGATATTTGGTATAAAAAACTCTATTATAACAAATGAATCACCTAAGAAACTTAGAACAAAGTTCGAGGGATATTTTGATAAAATAATAATTGATGCTCCTTGTTCTGGCGAGGGTATGTTTAGAAAAGAGCCAGATGTTATAAAGGCTTGGGGTGATAGTATGACTAAGTTCTGTATAGAACAACAGGCTGATATACTTGAACACGCCTCTGCTATGCTTAAAAGTGGTGGAATGATACTTTACTCAACTTGTACATTTGCACCTGAGGAAAATGAAAAGAGTGTAAATGATTTCTTAAACAGACATAGCGAGTTTGAGGTTGTAAAAATATCAGATGAGTACGGCTTTGAAGCAGGTCACCCAGAATGGATTGAAAATGGCAGAGAGGAGCTTAAAGGCTGTGCTAGACTTTTCCCACACAAAATAAAAGGTGAGGGACACTTTTTAGCACTTTTAAGACATAAAGGTGAAAAGTATGAAAATTCAAATCTTTTTGAATATGAAAAAAGTGATAATGATAAGAGAATTGAGCTTTTCTATGAATTTTGTGATAAGTACTTAAACATTCGTCCTGAGGGAGTTTTCAAGGTTTATGGAACATACTTATATCTTTTACCTGAGGGAGTGCCTAACCTTAAAGGTCTTAGAGTTATAAGAAGTGGTTGGCTTTTAGGTGAGTTTAAAAAGAATAGATTTGAGCCGTCACAAGCATTTGCTATGGGCTTAAAGAAAGAGGATATAAAAATTGCTGTTGATTTACCTCTTTCTGACCCAAATGTTATAAAATACTTAAAGGGAGAAACTATTGACGTTGACAGTCAAGGCGAGGGTTGGTGTGTTGTCCTTGTTGATGGTAATCCTTTAGGTTGGGGTAAAATCAAAAATGGAAGAATTAAAAATAAATACTTTGTAAGTTGGAAATGGAATTAAAAAATATATAGAAAAGAGGAATAATATGCCTTTCTTACCTGTAACAATGGAAGAAATGAAAGAAAGAGGCTGGGAACAGGCAGACTTTGTATACGTTTGTGGTGATGCCTACGTTGACCACCCTTCTTTTGGTGCTGCTATAATATGTAGAGTGCTTGAAAGTAAGGGCTACAAAGTTGCCTTTATAGCACAGCCTGATTGGAATAAAAAAGAGGAGTTTATGCGATTTGGTAGACCACGTTTAGGTTTCCTTGTAAGTAGTGGTAACATAGACTCTATGGTTAATCATTATAGTGTAGCTAAAAAAAGACGTCAGAAAGACGCTTATTCCCCAGGTGGGAAAATGGGTCTTAGACCGGATAGAGCTACTATTGTATACTCAAATAAAATTCGTGAAGTTTATAAAGATGTGCCTATAATAATTGGTGGTATAGAGGCAAGTTTAAGACGACTTTCACACTACGACTACTGGGATAATAAAGTTAGACGTTCAATACTTTTAGATAGTGGTGCAGACCTTATACTTTATGGTATGGGCGAACACCAGATAGTGGAACTTGCAGAGGCTTTAGATAGTGGAATACCTATAAGTGAGATTACATTTATAAAAGGCTCTGTGTATAAAACTAAAGATGAAACAAGACCGTATGACTTTATAAAATTACCTAAATATAAAGATGTAGTAAAGTCTAAAAAAGAATACTCAAAAAGTTTTATGATACAGTATGAAAATACTGACGCTATTACAGCTAAAACTTTAGTTGAAGAATATGATGAGTGGCTTGTAGTACAAAATCCACCGTCACCACCTTTAGTTATGAATGAGCTTGACAGCGTATATGCTTTAAATTATATGAGAACATACCACCCTATGTATGAAAAAGACGGTGGAATACCTGCTATAGAAGAGGTTAAATTCAGCCTTATAAATAATAGAGGTTGCTTTGGTAACTGCAACTTCTGTGCTTTAGCCTTTCATCAAGGACGAGTTGTAACAGCTAGAAGTCATAATTCTATTATACGAGAGGCTGAAAAGATAGTTTGGGAACCTGATTTTAAAGGATATATCCACGACGTAGGTGGTCCTACTGCTAACTTTAGAGGTCCGGCTTGTAAAAAGCAAGAAACAGAAGGAGTTTGTAAACATAGACAATGTCTTTTCCCAACTCCTTGTAAAAACCTTAAAATAGACCATAAGGACTATGTATCGCTTTTAAGAAAACTTAGAGAGATACCGAGAGTTAAAAAGGTTTTCATTCGTTCTGGAATACGTTATGACTACCTTATACACGATAAAGACGAAACTTTCTTCAAAGAGCTTTGCCAGTATCACGTAAGTGGTCAGTTAAAGGTTGCACCGGAACACGTTTCCCCTAAGGTTTTAGCTAAAATGGGCAAGCCTACAAGGGAAGTTTACGATAGATTTTATAAGAGATATTATGAGATAAACAAGAAGATAGGCAAAGAACAGTACCTTGTGCCATATCTTATGAGCTCTCACCCAGGAAGCGACCTTGATTCAGCCATAGAACTTGCAGAGTATTTAAGAGATATTGGTCATATGCCTGAGCAGGTACAGGATTTCTACCCTACACCAGGGACACTTTCAACTTGTATGTACTATACAGAGGAAGACCCAAGAACAGGGGAAAAAGTCTATGTACCAAAAAGCCCTCGTGAAAAAGCTATGCAGAGAGCTTTAATGCAGTATAGAAACCCTAACAACTACGACCTTGTTATGGAGGCATTAAAAAAGGCTCACAGAGAGGACCTTATAGGATTTGATAAGCATTGTCTTATTAGACCAAGAAACTTCGGTGGTACTGTCTTTAAAGGCTCTAAAACTGATAGGTCAAAACAGAAAGGTTATACTGGAAATAGTGGAGGAAGTAAAAAGTCTTCCGATTTTAGAGGGAATAATAATCAGAAGGGCAAAAACGATAAAAAGCCTAAGAAAAAGACAATAAGAAATGTTCATAAAAAGAAGAATTAATTAGAGGTGTAATATATGGTTAAATTTTATGATGAAAAATGTGTTGGTTGTGGCAAGTGTGCCTCAGACTGCCCAATAGGTATAATATCTGTGAGAAAAGGAAAAGCAGGCAACAGAAATATGCAGTGTATGCAGTGTGGTCATTGTGTTGCAGTCTGTCCAACAGAGGCTGTTTACATAGATGACTATGACAGTAGTGAAATTGAAGAATGTAATAAAGAAATTAATTTAAGTGCTGAGGATTACTTACACTTAATAAAATCAAGAAGAAGTATAAGAAAATATAAAGAAATGCCTATCGAAAGAGAAAAGTTAGAAAATATTATCGAGGCAGGAAGATTTACAGCAACAGCGAAAAATACACAGAGTAATCAGTTTATTGTTTTAGGAAATGATTTAGAAGAGTTTAAAAATATGTTTTGGTCAAGTATAGAAAATCTTCTTGCTGACGAGGAGAGAGGAAAACTTTTACCAAAAGAAATAGGTATGTTCTTAAGAAATAAAAAGAAAAATCCTGACAATGATTTTATATTTAGAAATGCACCTAATGTAATTTTTGTTGCCAACGATAAGCCTGTTGATTCTGGACTTGCTTGTCAGAATATGGAGAATATGGCGGTTGTGCAGGGTATTGGAGTTCTCTACGATGGCTACCTTGCAAGGCTTACAGATATTTTCCCTAATCTTAAAGAGTACTTAGGCATAGATGAAGATAAAAATATATGTATGGCTATGCTTGTAGGATATCCTGATGTTAAATATAGAAGAACGGTATCAAGAAAGAAAGCTAATGTTTCTTGGAGATAATAAAAAGCCCTTAGGGGCTTTTTTATTTGTCGCAAAATAGGGTAAAAATAGCCACTTTTATTGGTGGCAAAGAGATATTAGTGTAATTGTCAAACTATTTAGTACATTTTTAGAGTTTTACAATAATAAAAAAGTTTTGATTATGTATAAAATTTAGTACGATAAGAGTATTTTTTATAAAATATATTGAAATATTTAGGTTTTAGGTGTATATAAATATAAAGAGTTTTTTCTACGGTGGACAAATGTATTTTTAATACTTGACAATTATTAGTTTTTCTGTAAATATATATCTATATTATTTGTTTTTGAAGATTATAATTTTATATAGAGAGAAGGAAAGTTTATGAAGTATGTAGGAACAAGAAATAGTAGTATAACATCAGATGCATCAAAAGGAATTTTAAAAGGTATATGTGAAGACGGTGGACTTTTTATGCCTGATGAAATACCTGTTATGGATAAAAGTCTTGATGACCTTGTAAATTTAAGTTATCAAGATTTAGCTTATGAAGTTATGAAGCTTTATATGAACGACTTTACAGAGGAGGAACTTAGATACTGTATAAATAGTGCTTACGACAGTAAGTTTGATACAGATTTAATTGCACCTTTAGTAAAAGAAGATGATGTTTATATTCTTGAGCTTTTCCACGGTAAAACTCTTGCTTTTAAGGATATGGCACTTTCAATTCTTCCATATCTTATGAAAACATCAGCTAAGAAAAATAACATTGATAAAGAGATAGTTATTCTTACAGCTACATCAGGAGATACAGGAAAGGCTGCCCTTGAGGGTTTTGCTGATGTTGACGGTACAAGAATAATGGTATTTTTCCCAGAAGACGGTGTAAGTCCAGTTCAGAAACTTCAGATGGTCACACAGGAGGGTGAAAATACTTGCGTTGTAGGTATAAAAGGAAACTTTGATGATGCTCAGTCTGCTGTTAAGAGTATATTTACAGATAAGGAGCTTATAAAAGAGCTTGATGAAAAAGGATTTATGTTCTCATCAGCAAACTCAATAAATATAGGTCGTCTTGTTCCACAGGTAGTTTATTATTTCTATGCTTATATGCAGTTAGTTAGAAGTGGCGAAATAAAAGTAGGAGAAAAAATAAACTTTACTGTACCTACTGGAAACTTTGGAAATATACTTGCCGGATACTATGCAAAATGTATGGGTCTTCCTGTAAATAAATTTATATGTGCATCAAATGATAATAAAGTTCTTTACGATTTCTTTAAGACAGGCACATATGATAAAAATAGAGAGTTTATGGTTACTGTTTCACCATCTATGGATATTCTTATATCAAGTAACTTAGAAAGACTTCTCTGTAAACTTACATCACCGGAAAAAACAAAAGAGCTTATGGCATCACTTTCAAATGAGGGTAAGTATACTGTTGATATAACAAATGATGAGATAGTTGGAGAATTTGCAACTAAAGATAAAACATTTAACGCTATAAAATCTATGTATGA
>JADIMX010000106.1 GCA_017694425.1 Candidatus Fimicola merdigallinarum | reverse complement strand
GATTTATTATATATATTTAAATTTAAAAAGACAGCCAAATTAATGACTGTCTTTTTAGTTTTATGTAAATATTAGTTATTAGCTTTTTTAAGGATATTTTATTTTTTAGGTACTTCGAGTATAGCACCTCTATTACCGGAAGTAACCATTGCTGAATATCTTGCAAGGTATCCAGTTGTTACAGCAGGAGTTTTTGGTGTCCATTTAGCACGTCTTTTTTCTAATTCTTCGTCACTTACTCTGAAGTTTATTGTATTTTCAGGGATATTTATATCGATTATATCGCCTTCTTCTACAAGTGCTATATTTCCGCCTACAGCAGCCTCAGGTGAAACGTGACCTATTGATGCACCTCTTGATGCACCTGAGAAACGTCCGTCTGTTATAAGTGCAACTGTGCTACCAAGACCCATACCCATTATTGCAGATGTAGGGTTAAGCATTTCTCTCATACCTGGGCCACCTTTAGGGCCTTCGTATCTTATAACAACAACATCACCGTCAACTATTTTTCCACCTTTTATGGCTTTTATAGCATCTTCTTCACAGTCAAATACTCGTGCTGGCCCTGAATGTACCATCATTTCATCTGCCACAGCACTTCTTTTTACTACACAAGAATCAGGGGCAAGGTTTCCTTTTAATACAGCAATACCACCTGTCTGGCTATACGGATTTTCTACAGGTCTTATAACCTCTGGATTAAGGTTTACACAGCCATCTATATTTTCGCCAACTGTTTTACCTGTAACAGTCATACAGTCAGTATGAAGAAGTCCAAGTTTATTGATTTCGTTCATAACTGCATATATACCGCCGGCCTCGTCAAGCTCCTCTATGTATGTGTGTCCTGCTGGTGCAAGATGACAAAGGTTAGGTGTTTTTGCGCTTATTTCATTTGCAATATCAACATCAATTTCAACTCCGGCCTCGTGAGCTATTGCTGGAAGGTGAAGCATACTGTTTGTTGAACAGCCTAAAGCCATATCCATAGTAAGTGCATTTAAGAAAGCATTTTTTGTCATAATATCTCTTGGGCGAATATCATTTTTTACAAGCTCCATAATCTGCATACCAGCACGTTTTGCAAGCTGTATTCTTTGAGAGTAAACAGCAGGAATAGTTCCGTTACCTTTAAGTCCCATACCAAGAACTTCTGTAAGGCAGTTCATACTGTTTGCTGTGTACATACCTGAACAAGAGCCACAAGTAGGGCAAGTTTTGTTTTCGTATTCGTCAAGTTCTTCTTCTGTCATAGTTCCGTTAGCCACAGCACCAACAGCCTCAAATATTGTTGAAAGACTTGTTTTTTTACCGTTAATTCTTCCGGCAAGCATAGGCCCACCACTTACAAATATTGAAGGTATGTTAAGTCTTGCAGCTGCCATTAAAAGTCCTGGAACATTTTTATCACAGTTTGGAACCATTACAAGGCCATCAAAACCGTGAGCCATAGCCATAGCCTCAGTAGAGTCTGCTATAAGGTCACGAGTTACAAGTGAGTATTTCATACCGATATGTCCCATAGCGATACCGTCACAAACAGCTATTGCTGGGAAAACAATAGGTACACCACCTGCCATAGCTACGCCTAATTTTACAGCATCAACAATTTTATCAAGGTTCATATGACCTGGAACTATTTCATTATATGAACTAACAATACCTATTAAAGGTTTTTTTATCTCCTCATTAGTAAGACCTAGTGCGTGCATAAGTGAACGAGCAGGTGCAGACTGAGGTCCTAATTTTACTGAATCACTTCTCATTTTAATATCCCCCTTTTGAAACATTATACATCTTAATAGTTGTATAATGTCATAATAATCCAACTGAATTAAATTGTCAAGATATTAATTATCTAAGTCAAAAGCCTTTATTACTCTTGATATATGTAAACGCATAGCAAGTTTTGCACCCTCGGCATCACGTTCTTTTAAAAACTCCATTATGGCTCTGTGGTCGTTTAATGTATGCTGTAGTATTTCGGGGTGTATGTGAGTTGCTTTTACAGCTGTTGATATAGAATTATTAAGTATTGGCATAAGTTTTTTAATCCAATCGTTGTGGGCTGATTTTGCTATTTCACTATGAAATGCCCTGTCGCACTCAGTCCTGTCCTCGTTATTTAATATTTTTTCTTCTGTTAATTTACCGTAGTACAAAATTCTCTCTAGCTCTTCATCTGTAGCTCTTTTTGAGGCTAGGTAGGTTATTTCAGGCTCTATTATAAGTCGTATTTCATATAAATCTTTAAGTTTTACTATTATATTTTCAAGGGAGTCTGTACCAAAGCTATCATTAAGGGCAGGGTTATTTTTTACAAATGTTCCTTTTCCACGTTTTATTTCAAGTATATTTACTGCTGAAAGATATTTTATTGCCTCTCTAAGAGGGGTACGGCTTATGCCTAGCTCTTTAGCTAAAAGATTTTCGTTAGGCAATTTGTCACCGGCCTGAAATCTTTGTTCTATTGTTATCATATCAATTATTTTCTTTGCCACTTTTTCTGAAAGAAGTGTTTTGTTTTCTGACATATTAATCACCAACTTAAATTGTTTTTTATATTAGGATAATTTAAAAATTTATTTTTTTCAATAAAAAAAGCCGTCTGACTTAAGCAAACGGCTTTTAAAATTAATTTAGTTTTTTGTTTTTGCATTCCGGACATATTCCATAGAATACAAGCTCTTCCGATAATATAGTGTAATCTATTTCGTCTGATATTTTCTCAGAAAGATTGTTTAATTTTTCATGAACAATGTCTTTGACACGACCACAGCAATTACAAACAACGTGAGAATGTTTTTTTGTTATTGCATCATACCTTGCAGAATTTTCCCCTAAACTAAGCTCTTTTACAATACCAGATAGCTTGAATGAGTCAAGAGTTTTATACACAGTTGCAAGGCTTATTGAAGGGTTTTCAATTACAAGTTTTTTGTATAACATTTCTGCAGTAGGATGCTCATTTGTACTTGTAAGCATACTATATATAGCAAGACGCTGTGGAGTTACTTTAAGGCCTTTTTCACGAAGAAGTTTTGAAATTTCTTGCATAAAACCTCGCTCCTTAATATTTTAATTGATAACCATTGTTATTTAATAATAATATATTACTGCTATTTAGTCAATATATTTTATGTATGTGAGTTTAGTTATGTATAAAATTTTGTACATAAAATATATATGAAAAAATTAATACAATGACAAAGTGTTTACAATTATTTTGAAAAATGCTAAAATATTTAAAAGTAAAACATTAAAATATTTTTCGAAGAGGTTTATTATGAATTTAATAACAAAACAAATAACACAAATGGCATTAATATTATCTATTTGCATTTTAAGTCAGTTCTTAAAAAATCTATCTGTGTATGTAACAGGTCCTATAATTAATATATGTATAATATTATCGGTATTAGTAGTAGGTTTAGGTGGTGCAATTATTCTGTCTATTATTACACCTATAACAGCATTTTTTATTGCACCATCTCCCATTATTTCAGGTATTCCTCTTATAATGCCTTGTATTATGATAGGTAATATTATATTAGCTATTAGTGTATGGTTATTTCAAAATAAGGTTTTAGTGGCTAAAGAAAACGTACGACTAATAATAGGAATTTTTTTAGGTGCTTTGTTTAAAGCAATTTTTATGGGAGTTACCATAGTTCTTATATTATTTCCTTTATTTAGTGGAAATATTGGTGTGCCAGAACAGAACTTGCCTATACTATTTAAAACTGTTAAAGTAACTTTTTCTATAACTCAATTTATTACTGCTATTACTGGTGGAATTATAAGTTATATAATTTGGATGCGTGTTAAAAAATTTATTTAATTATATTTTAATTTATATAAAATGGAGGAATAAAAATGAGTAAACATTTATCAACAGAAATAAGAGTACCTATTGAATTAGACAACCCTTCTATTATGAGAATAGAAGAAAAGTGTATTAACTGTGGAATGTGTAAAAATATTTGTAAAGATTACATTCAAGTATTGGGAACTTACGATTTGAAAGATACAGGGGATACAGCGGTTTGTGTACATTGTGGTCAGTGTGCAAACGTATGTCCAGTTGAGTCTATTGTGGAAAAGAAAGAATATGATAATGTTAAAGATGCTATAAGTGACCCAGAAAAAATTGTTATATTTAGTACATCACCTTCTGTTAGAGTTTCTTTAGGCGAGGAGTTTGGTTTTGAAGATGGCAGTTTTGTTCAAGGTAAAATGGTTTCCTTATTAAGAAGGTTGGGGGCTGACTATGTGTTAGATACAAACTTTAGTGCAGACCTTACAATTATGGAGGAGGCAAGTGAGTTAATTGAGCGTATTACAACAGGAAATAAGCCATTACCTCAGTTTACAAGTTGTTGTCCGGCCTGGGTAGAGTTTGCAGAAATTTATTATCCAGAAATATTACCACATCTTTCTAGTGCAAAAAGTCCTATTGGAATGCAAGGTCCAACAATTAAAACATATTTCTGTAAGAAAATGAATATTGACCCTAAAAAGATTGTAAATGTAGCAGTAACACCTTGTACAGCTAAAAAGTTTGAAATCCGTAGAGATGAAATGAATGCTTCTGCTAAATATCATAATATTGATGATATGAGAGATATGGATTACGTTATAACTGCAAGAGAGCTTGCACAGTGGGCAAGAGAAGAAAATATTGATTTTAAGAGTTTAGAAGATAGTGATTATGATGATTTAATGGGAGAAGCAAGTGGTGCAGGTGTAATTTTTGGAAATACAGGAGGTGTAATGGAGGCGGCTCTTCGTACTTCTTATGAATTTATTACAAAAGAAAAAGCGCCTGATACATTGTATGAATTACAGCCTGTGCGTGGTATGGAAGAAGTTAGAGAGGCTACTTTAAATGTTGGAGATTATACATTAAATGTAGCTGTTATATACGGAACAGGTAACGTAAAGAAAATATTAAATAAAATAAAAGATGGCGAAAAACAGTATCATTTTATTGAGGTTATGACTTGTCCTGGTGGTTGTATTGGCGGTGGCGGACAGCCGAAAGATAAATCCTTTAAAGGTGACGAGTTAAGAAAGAAAAGAATACAGGGATTATATAGTCGTGATAAACAGTTAGAAAATAGAGTAAGTAACGAAAATGAAGAAATTAAACGTCTATATGAAGAGTTCTATGGAAAGCCTTTAAGTGATTTAGCAGAACAGATGTTACATACAACTTATAAGGACCGTAGTTATCAGTTAGGTAGTAAAATTTCTAGTGAGAATAAAAATGACAATGAGGTTAAAACATCAAAATATAGATGTACCGTTTGTAATTATGTACACGAAGGCGAGTTACCTCCGGAAGAATGTCCAATTTGCCACGTTCCAAAGGATAAGTTTGTTAAGTTATAATAATTTTGTTGGTGGAAATCAATAAATAGTAGTTCAATTGTAAGACATAGAGATTTACAACAATAAAAAAGCTATATAACGGTTTTGATTTAATACGATAACAAAAGTTAGGTATATTATACCTAGCTTTTGTTTTTTTAATATATTTTTATAGAGTTGTTTTTATATAAACTAAGTGATAGAATATTTTTAGTTTAAAATATAGAAAGGAAGAATATAAATGCATATTGTACTATTAGAGCCTGAAATACCACAGAATGCAGGAAATATTGCGAGAACTTGTGCTGTAACAAATTCTACACTTCACCTTATAAAGCCTCTTGGATTTTCGGTAGAGGATAAATATCTTAAAAGAGCAGGATTAGATTATTGGAAACTTTTAGATATAAGATACTATGAAAACTGGGAAGATTTTGTTTCTAAAAATAAAGATGCTAAACTTTTTATGGCTACAACAAAGGCTAAAAAAGTTTATACAGAGGTTGAATATGGTGAAAATGATTATTTAGTTTTTGGCAAGGAGAGTGCAGGTATACCGGAGGAGATTCTTCTTAATTACGAGGAAACTTCAGTAAGAATACCTATGCTTGATGTGGCAAGAAGTCTTAATCTTTCAAATTCAGTTGCAATAATGCTTTATGAGGCATTAAGACAGCAAAACTTTAGTGGTCTTTTAAAAGAAGGGCAGTTACATAGATATAAATGGTGATATATTAAAGTCTTTATGAATTTTCGTAAAGGCTTTTTTTGTTTTTTATTAATATAAAGATATTCAAGTTAAACTTGAAGATAAATAAATTATCAAATATTAGTAAATAAAAATTTGAAATAGGCAATATAATTATGTGGGAGAGATATAAGTGTAAGTGTAAGTATAATTTATTTGGAGTGGCAATTATAAGTGACAATAGGTTTTATTATTTATATATAATTTTATTGTATACATATTTAAAAAGCTGACCAGTTAATTTAACTAGCCAGCTTAATATTTAAGGTAAGAAATCAATAGGATTTACATTAACTCCATTTTCTAAAACTTCGTAGTGAACGTGTGGGCCTGTAACATTTCCGGTAGCACCGGATAATGCTATAACTTGACCAGCCTCAACATAATCACCTACATTTACAAGAAGCTCTGAGTTATGAGCGTAAAGTGTTTCGTATTCATTTCCGTGGTCTATTTTTACGTAGTAGCCATAACTACTGCTTAACTTTGATATAGTAACAGTACCTGATGCTGTTGCGTGAACAGGAGTTCCGATAGGCACAGAAATATCAAGTCCTTTGTGGTACTCAAATCCACCTCTAAGTGGGTCAGTTCTGCCAGCAAAGTGAGAAGTTATTCTACCGTCTGCTGGCATAAGAGATGGTATTGTTACACCTTCTAATATTCTTGATGCAAATCTTGACTTATTGCTTGCAAGAGTAGTTGTAACATTATCAGCAACTAAAGTGAAGTCAGAAGATTGTGTGTTAACTGCAATCTCTATTGATGACAATGTTGTTGAAAGTGATGATGTTTTTTCTAACGGTGTATATAAAAGTGATGTATACTTTTTAGGCTCTGACTGCGAAACAGTATCTATAATATCTTCCTTATATTTTTGACCAAAGCTGTCCATTTGGTCTAATGTTTCGTAAAGCTTATCCCTAACACCATTTAATTCATCTATTTTTGTTTCAAGCTCACTTGCTTTTTTAACTATATCATTTACTTCTTTTTCAAGATTATAGTTTTGATTTTCTAATTTAGTATTTTCTTTTTCTAAGTTTTTTGCGTCCTCCACAAGTTGGCTATTAAGAATTTCAGACTGTTTAAGTTTTTCGCTAGTCTGTTCTACCTCTTTGGAAAGAGCATTTATTTTATAAATAGCAGATGCACTACCTAAAACTATTGCTGTCGTCACAAAAAAAGCCACTACTTTAACAGAGCTTTTTTTGAAAGAAACTTTATGTGTCCAAGTGTTACTATTATTTTGATGTATAAGATATGTACGTTCGCTTTCGTTTCTTATACAATTAATTAACTTATCCAAATAAACTGACAAAGCAATCACCTTTCTATATTTTTCATATACAATAGAATACATTATATAACCTAGTTACAAGTTTGTAAACAAAATCCGGATATTATTAATAATTTGTTCACAATATTAAGATAATTTTTGAAAATTTATAAACTCTACTATGCGTGGATTGAATATACCTAAAGCGAGTGGTATTCTGAATTTATAAATTATATGAATTAGGAGGGTAATATGAAAATAACTGTATTTAATGGAAGTCCTGCCGGTGTAAATAGTGCTACAAATGTAATTGTCAAAGCTTTTTTAGAAGGTGCTATGTCAGTTGGGGCAGAAGTTGAAAATATATTTTTAAATGACTATAATATTTTACAATGTAAAGGCTGTTTTTCTTGTTGGTTTAAAACTTTGGGGAAATGTGTATTAGAAGATGATATGGAAAAACTTTTAGAACTTTACAATAAATCGGACGTAGTCTGTTTTGCAACACCGATTTATACTTGGAATATGACAGGTTTATTAAAAAATTTTATAGACCGTTTAATACCTTTAAAAAGTCCTAGTATTAAAAAGAATGATGATAAATTTGATTTAAAGGATACAAAGGAGAAAACGCAAAAATTTATAGTAATATCAAATAGTGGTTTTCCAGGTGAGCGTAATTTTGATATATTGCGTGTTTTGGTTTCTCCTTGTAATCCATTTCTTGAAATATATCGTAATTGTGGCAAACTTCTTAAAAGCAAAAAGACAGAAGTTTCTGAAAAAGTTGATGAATGGCTAAAAGTTGTTTTTAAAGCAGGTGAAGAATTTGCTAAAAATAATAAAGTTTCAGATGATACTATAAAAAATTAGATATGCCACTTATGACAGTTGAAGATTATATAAAATATATTCAAATGGGATAATGTAAAATATTAAGCAATAAGTCTTTTTAGATTTATTGCTTTTTATTTTTAAATAAACTACCTGTATTTGACTATATTTGCTGTAAAGTGATATAATTTTTAAAATATGTTAATTATTATTTTACACCCTGAAATAATAAGGAGGCTATCTCAAATGGCGAGAGATATTGAAAAATATATTGATGAGGGTATGTATGTACTTTCTACAGTAGGACAGGTTTTTAAAATTTTTAGAGGAGTTAGATTTACTTCTAAAATATTTAGGAGAAAAACTAGAAAAGTAAAGGTTAGAAAAGTAAGGAAAAAATCTAAATTTATTAAAAATTTTATTTATGTAGCTAAAAAAGATTTTAAATTTATGAGAAGATTTTTATTTATTGTAAAGGATAGATTTTATTAATAGGGTGAAGTTTTACGTAATTTGCGTTTTATTATAGAAAGGAAAAATAACTATGATATTTGAAACTGTAAGTCCAGAGGAAACAGCAAAAATAGGTAGAGAAATAGGAGAAAAAGCGAAAAAAGGCGATATATACTGTCTTGAAGGTGATTTAGGAGTAGGTAAAACTGTATTTACAAAAGGCTTTGCTGAAGGTATTGATATACACGACCATATAACAAGCCCTACATTTAATATTGTAAATGAATACTATGGAAAACTTCCAATGTATCACTTTGATATGTATAGAATATCTTGCGTTGAGGAGCTTGACGACATAGGTTATGAGGAATATTTTTTCGGTGATGGTGTTTGCCTTATTGAGTGGGCATCACTTGTACAAGAGGCTATACCGGAAAATGCAAAATGGATTAAAATAGAGAAAAATCTTGAAAAAGGTCTTGATTATAGAAAGATTACTATTGAGTAAGAGGTGAATTTAATGAAAATATTAGCTTTAGACACAACAGGCAATGTATCAAGTGTGGCACTTATTGATGATGAAAAGCTTATAGGTGAATATACAATAAATTATAAAATGACACATTCTCAGACTATAATGCCTATGATAGATGAGATTGTAAAAATGACAGAGCTTGACCTTAAGGATATAGATTATATAGCTTGTTCACAAGGTCCAGGCTCATTTACAGGTCTTAGAATAGGGGCTGCTACTGCTAAAGGACTTGCTTTAGGTCTTAATAAAAAAATAGTACCAGTTCCCACTCTTGATGCTTTAGCATATAATATTTTTGAAACTGATAAAATAATCTGTCCTATAATGGACGCAAGACGTTCACAAGTGTACACAGCACTTTATATGTGGAATGATGGAGTTTTAGAAAATATTACAGGTCATATGGCTACAACTATTGACGATATAATAGCTAGAGCTGATGAGTTTGAAATGGGTGTAATATTCTTAGGTGACGGTGTGCCAGTTCATAAAGAAAAGTTATCTAAATATGATAATTTTATACTTGCACCACAGTCTTTAAATATGCAGAAAGCAAGTACTGTTGCATCATTAGGTTTTCAGATAGCTAAGGAGGGTGGAGCTATTGATGGCTCAGAATTTACACCTATATATTTGAGAAAACCACAGGCAGAAAGAGAGCTTCTTGAAAAACAGGCTATGGAGGGCAAGAAAAATGATTAAAATCTTACCTATGACACAGGAACATATAGACGGAGTTTTAGAGGTTGAGGAGCTTTCGTTCCATATACCTTGGACACGAGAAGATTTTGAACGTGAAGTAAACACAAATGCTATGGCAATATATAGAGTTGCTGTAATTGATGATAAGGTTGTAGGCTATGCTGGAATGTGGCACGTTATAACAGAGGGACATATAACAAATGTTGCTGTTCACCCAGATTATAGACGACAGGGCATAGGCGATATGCTTATAGAGGAAATGATAAAGTGTGCCGAAGAAAAAGAAATGATAGGTATTACTCTTGAGGTTAGAATAGGTAATATGCCGGCACAGAAACTATATACAAAGTATGGATTTAAGCCAGAGGGCTTTAGAAAAAATTATTATTCGGATACGAAAGAAGACGCAGTTATAATGTGGAAGTATTTTCCGATATATGAGGATTATGAGAGTGCTTTATAATCTTATAAGGGAGGCAGTTTAGTGGGGAAGCATAAAGAATTAAAGTATACAGAATTAAAGAATTATTGTATTCCTGAAGAACTTAAGTTTGATGATACTGATGATTTAGGGGCTTTAAAAGGGATAATAGGTCAGGAAAGAGCAGTTGAAGCCTTTGATTTTGGTATTATGGTAAAAATGAAAGGCTATAATATATATATGTCAGGGCCTTCAGGTACAGGAAAGACAACTTATGCAAAAATGAAAGCTAAAGAGGTTGCGAAAAGTGAGCCGGTACCTGACGACTGGTGCTATGTATATAACTTTGAAAATCCTGAAAGACCTAAAGCTCTTAGATTTGCTACGGGTAAAGGTAAAGAGTTTAAAGAGGATATGGGTGAACTTGTAGAGCTTTTCAACTCTGAGATACAGAAAGCCTTTAACTCTGGCGATTATGAAAAACAGAAAAATGATATAACAAAGGTTTTTGAGGATAAGCGAGAAAGCCTTATGAAAGATATGTCAGATATGGCTAAGGAAAATGGGTTTAGTGTAAAATCAACTAATTCCGGTATATACTTTATGCCTATGATAGACGGAAATACTATAAACGAAGAAGAATATGAAAAGCTTGACGAGGAAACAAAAGCACAGATAAATGAAGCATCTGAGGAAGTGCAGGAAAAAGCCGGAGCTATAATGCGAGATATTCGTGATATAGATAAGGAAATGAGAAAAGCTATATCCGACCTTGATTATAAAGTTGGTATGTTTGCCATAGGTCACCACGTTAGCACAGTTCAGGAAAAATACAAAGATTATGATGATGTAATAAAGTATATAAATGATGTTAAAGAAGATGTTCTTGAAAATATAGACGAGTTTATAGGTGAAGATGAAGAAATAGACGAAAGTCTTTCAGCACTTATACCTATGCTTAATAAAAAGCAGTCAGAGGATATAACATTAAAATATAGTGTAAATCTTTTTGTGGATAATTCGGAAACAAAGGGAGCACCGGTTGTTATAGACTTTAACCCAACTTACTATAACCTTATAGGTGAGGTTGAGTATGGCAATGAATTTGGTAACCTTACAACAGACTTTATGAAAATAAAAAGTGGTCTTTTACACAAAGCAAATGGGGGATATCTTATAATACAGGTTCAGGACCTTTTATCAAATGTCCAGTCTTGGGAGGCTTTAAGACGTGTAATAAAAACTAAAGAGGTTACTATTGAAAACCTTAGAGAACAGCTTGGTATATCTGCTATGCCAACACTTAAACCTGAGCCTATACCGGTAGATGTAAAGATTATACTTATAGGAAGTAGCTATTATTATGAAATGTTAAGTGAATATGATGACGACTTTGGAAAATTCTTTAAGATAAGGGCGGAGTTTGACTATGAAATGGTTAGAAATGAGGAGAATATCCACCGTTTAGCTAAGTTTATAAAGGCTTTCTCAGAAAGAGAAAAGACAGCACCATTTGATAGTTCGGCTGTTGCTAAAATTGTAGAGTATTCTTCAAGGCTTGTGGAAAGACAGGATAAACTTTCTACAAGATTTAATTATATAGCTGAGATACTTTGCGAGTCTGCAACTTGGGCAAGGATAGAAAAGTCAGATATAATAACTGCTTACCACGTTAACAAGGCTATTTCTGAAAAAGAAAATAGACTTAAGATGTATGAGGAAAAACTTGGGGATATGATGGACGAAAGTGTCATTATGATTGATACAGAGGGCAAGAAAATAGGTCAAATAAACGGTCTTGCTGTCTTTGATATGGGTAGCTATATGTTTGGTAACCCAAGTAGAATTACAGCCACAACGTATTTAGGTAAATCAGGTATTATAAATATAGAGAAAGAGGCTGAAATGAGTGGTCAGACACACAATAAAGGTGTTCAGATTATAACTGGATACTTAGGTCAGACTTACGCACAGGACTTCCCGTTATCACTTTCTTGCCGTATCTGTTTTGAGCAGAATTATAATGGCATAGACGGAGATAGTGCCTCAAGTACAGAGCTTTACTGTATACTTTCAAGTCTTTCAGAGATACCTATAAATCAGGAGATAGCTGTTACTGGTTCTATAAATCAGAGAGGAGAAATTCAGGCTATCGGAGGAGTTACCTATAAAATAGAGGGATTTTTTGACCTTTGTAAAAAAAGAGGTCTTACAGGAACACAGGGTGTTATGATACCGACTACAAATGTTAAAGACCTTGTTTTAAGAGATGATGTTATTGGTGCAGTTAAAGAGGGTATGTTCCATATATATCCGGTATCAACTCTTGATGAGGGTATAGAAATACTTATGGATACTCCGGCATCAAAGGTTCATAAAAAAGTAAAGGAAAAATTAGAGCTTTATTATAAAAAATCTATTGCAGAATAATATTAATTGAAACAAAATATTGTTTGTTTACGTCAAAACAGGGTGCATAATAATGTATCCTGTTTTAAATTTGTTACGAATTTGTTACAAATTCGAGTTTTTAATACTAATTTAATTATTTTTTGATATACTTATATGGATACTTAGGTAATATTAGGTTAAAATTTATGGAAACAAAGAGAAATGGGGTAATAATTAATTTATTACTTTTAAATAAACAAAGGAGGAATAATTTTGAAAAACAAATTTTTTAAAAAATTTGTAGCACTTACATTGGCGGTTGGAACTGTTATGCCCTATACAGTAAGTGGAGCACCTATGGTTAACTACAAACTTGTGTATGACGGGAAAACACATAACTATTCTGCTGAGGAAGTTTATATAAGTGTTAATGGAGAGGATATTGAAAATGGTGATATGCCACCAGTAATTTTAGAAAATAGAACCCTTGTACCGGCGAGAGCTGTTTTTGAGGCTATGGGGGCAGAGGTACTTTGGAACGGAGAAACAAGCGAAGTATTTATATCAAAAGGTAGCGACGTTGTTACAATAAAGGTAGGTAACAATACAGGTTATAAAAATGGTTCTAAATTTACTATGGACGTACCACCTAAAATTATAAATGACCGTACAGTTATACCTGTAAGAGCCGTATCAGAGGCTTTAGACTGTGATGTTGAGTGGAATGGCAAAACAAGATACGTTATAATAAATGATAAGAAAGAGGAGGAGGAAAAACCTGTTGAACCTGAAAATCCTTCTACTAATGAAGAAGAAAAACCGGTGGTTGAAACACCACAGACACCTAGCGACAATAATACAAGCACTATACCTTCAGAAAATGCAAACCCTAGCGGTGGTAGTGTAAATGTAAGTTCTATTACAATACCTAATTCAGGAGAGGCTGAAACATATGTTATAAATGCTTCTGGTCAGATTTCTAATTACACAACAGAGATTGTTGGAGATGACAGGCTTGTTGTAGATATATATGATGCTACAATGAAGATTTCTAATACGAATATTGCTGTTAATGGTAGCTCAAATGTTGCTAGTATAAGAAGTGCTCAGAATAAAATGGAGCCACAGAAGGTTACAAGAGTTGTATTCGACCTTAAAAATATTGGTAATGCCTATACAGTTGGTTATACAGCTGATAAAAAGGGTATAGCTGTTTCATTCTCTAAAAATGAGATAAATGGAATAAGTATGGCTAGTGACGGAAAAGCAGACACTGTAACTATATCAGGAAAGTATGCTCCAGTTGGAAGTATTACAAGACTTACAAATCCTGATAGAGTTGTTATAGACTTTGCAAACTCTAGTTTAAGTATACCGGCTACACCTAATACTGCCGGATTAAATGTTATAACATCTGCAAGAACAGGTCAGTATAATGATAGTACAGCCAGAGTTACACTTGAAGTACCATCTAATGTTGAGGTTACAACAGCATCAGTAGATAATACATTTAAGGTATCTGTATTTAAGGGTACACTTGATAATATAAGCTACAATTCTTCTACAAGAACTATTACAATGAAGAAAGTTGCTAATATGAATATTAATTCTATAGCACACAATGATGATTACTTAAACCTTAAATATGTAATGACACTTCCTGGGGATTTTTCAAGTCAGTACGGCTATGGAACTTATGAAGTTAATGATTCTTATTTGAATAACTTTGTTATAGGTAAAGATAGCTCAGGAAAAACAACAATTACATTTAGCGAAAAACAGATTACAGCCTATACTGTAACAGAAGATGCTGAAAACTACTATATAAAAGTGCAAAATCCAAAAGAAAAGTATAATTTCGTTGTTGTACTTGATGCAGGTCACGGAAATCAGGACCCTGGAACAAGTGGCAACGGATTTAAAGAAAAGGACTTAAATCTTCAGGTTCTTTTGAAAACATATGCTCTTTTTGAAAATGATGGAAAAGATGACGTAAAGGTTTACGTTACAAGAGATGACGACTCTTACCCACAGAATGCAACAAGAGCTAAGAAAGCTAATGAAAGTGCAGATATGTTTATATCAATACATATGAATTCCGCATCACCTAACCCTGTACCAAATGGAACAGAGGTACTTTATAAAAATCATTCAAATGATATTGAGGGTAGACTTACAAGTAAATTACTTGCACAGACACTTCAAAATGGACTTCTTGATGCACTTGGAACAACAGACAGAGGTATTAAGCACAGAACAGACCTTCTTGTTTTAAACTCAACTACTGTTCCTGCTGTTATTATAGAAACTGGCTTCCTTTCAAATCTTGGAGATGCACAGAAAGTAAGTAATTCAGAATATCAGCAGAAAATTGCACAGTCAATATATAATTCTGTGTACTATCTTGCATCAAACTACAAAGTTAGATAATTTTAATTAGGACAGGTATATAAATATCTGTCCTTTTGTAGTTTTTAGTATAAATTTGAAGTACACTTTATATAGCTTGAACACCTTAATCTGTATAGAATTGTATACAGGAGGTGCAGTTTATGAAGATTTTAAGGGTTATAATTATAGTTATACTTGTTCTTATGGCAGTACCTAGGGAGGTTTGGGCTAAAGATTATGGTTATATATATTTTTATAGTATAGATGAATATGGTGAAAGTAGTGAAAAGTATTATGAGGTTAGTATAGATGATTTTACTACAGCCAATGAAAAAGCTGAGTTTTTAATTGAAAAACTTATTTTAAATGAAAATAATGATATTACTTATATTCCTAAATATACAAGTTTATTGTGGGTTAAAATTTATGAAAATGTGTGTGTAATAAACCTTTCTAAAGAGGGATTTTTTTCTGGTGGAAGGTATTCCGAAGATAGATATGTTAATCAGCTTTTAAAAACGGTATGGTCTTTGGAGGAAATAGATAGTATAATATTATATATTGAAGGAAAATACAGTAACTTATCTGGAGGAGTAGATTTTTCTGCTTATTCAAGGGATAGTAATGTTTTGTTAGAAGGAAGTGGAGTAATTGACTAGAATAATATTTGCGACAAAGAATAAAGGTAAAATAAAAGAAATAAACGCTATAATGTCTGATATGAATGTTGAGGTTGTTTCTATGGAGGAGGCAGGCATTGATATAGATGTAGTTGAAGATGGTGATACTTTTGAGAAAAATGCTATAAAAAAGGCAGAGGAAATAATGAAAGTTTCCGGTCTTATTACAATGGCAGATGATTCCGGTCTTGAGATAGACTATTTAAACGGTGAACCTGGGGTTTATTCTGCAAGATATATGGGGGAAGATACACCTTATAGTATAAAAAATGCTAAAATTATTGAAAGATTAGATGGTGTGCCTGAGGAGAAAAGAACAGCTCGTTTCGTAAGTGTTATTGCAACAGCTATACCTAATAAGGGAACTATAACTACTAGAGGAACAGTTGAGGGGATAATAGGAAAAGAGATAAAAGGTGAAAATGGCTTTGGATACGACCCTATATTTTTTGTTCCTGAGTGTAATATGACAACAGCTGAAATGACACCGGAAATGAAAAATTCTATAAGTCATAGGGGTAAGGCTTTAAGACTTATGAAAGATAGATTAAAAGAAGAATTGGGGGAGTTGTAATATGAAACTCCTAGTTATAAGTGATACACATAGTTATCTTGAAAATGCTAGAAATGTTATGAATACAATAGGTGATAGAATAGATATGGTTTTACACTTAGGTGACCACGATGAAGATGCAAAAATTCTTCAAGAGGAGTATCCTGACGTGCCATTTCATTACGTAAGAGGAAATAATGACTATACAAATACACCAGATTTTAAAATGGTGGAAGTTAACGGAAGAAAATTACTTCTTACTCACGGACATAAAAATCAGGTGTATTGGAGTTATAATAATATTTCTTATTGGGCAGAGGAAAAGGGGGCAGATGTAGTGTTCTTTGGTCATACACATAGACCTGCCAACGAAAAAATGGATACTATATATATTTTTAACCCTGGAAGTATTTCCTTACCTAGAGCCACAACCTATCCTACATTTGGTATATTTGATATATCAGAAAATGGAGATATGGAAGGAACTATAATGGCATATATTGATAATGACAATTATGTGCGTGTAGAAGAAAGTTTTTGAAAAATTTTTTAAAACTTTTTTTCTAAATTTTGAGAAAACCTTGATTTTTCAAGGTTTTTTCTTTTAAAAATTTTTTGAAAAAATTGTTGACAAAAGTAAAAAGTGCTGATATAATAATCTTCGTTGGGTCGCTAGTGAGTGACACAAATTAAGGTAAAATTGTTAATATGCGGGTGTAGTTCAATGGTAGAACGTCAGCCTTCCAAGCTGAACACGTGAGTTCGATTCTCATCACCCGCTTTATGAATCAGTAGCTCAGCTGGATAGAGCAACGGCCTTCTAAGCCGTGGGTCGGGGGTTCGAATCCCTCCTGGTTCATTTTCCTAATAGCTTTTAAGCTATTAGGAAAACTTAAAAAAACTCTTGACAACCTTAGTTTAAAATGATAAAATATGTTTTGTATTCTTTCAAAAATTAATATGCGGGTGTAGTTCAATGGTAGAACGTCAGCCTTCCAAGCTGAACACGTGAGTTCGATTCTCATCACCCGCTTTATATGAATCAGTAGCTCAGCTGGATAGAGCAACGGCCTTCTAAGCCGTGGGTCGGGGGTTCGAATCCCTCCTGGTTCATATCTAAGACAATCCATTTGGGTTGTCTTTTTTTATTGTTTATCAATAAAACCTCCGGCTAGGTATGTGGTCAAAAGTGGATACCAACTTCAAATATAAAATATTATGGAGGTAAAATCAGATGAATAAAAATATTAAGGTGAATTACATAGTTTATCATATACAAAATGGAACTGTAAATATCATATAGTGTTTATACCAAAATAAAAATATTAATAATGTTGTGTGAAGGTGTTAAAATAATAGAGGTAGAGGTTTTTAAAGACCATATACATACGTTATCAGAAATACTGTCCTATCACATTTATTAGATATTTGATATTTATGCAAATTTAAAATATAAATATGGGAATAATCATTTTTGTTGCGGTGTATATTAGGTAGATACAGTAGGTAGAAACCAAAATGTAATAAAAGAATACATATAACAATTTATGTGGAGCTAGAGTAAGTATGAAATAAATAGTCACTTTTATTAGCAACCAAGAAATATTAGTTTGATTGTCAGACAATTTATAGGTTTACAATAAGAAAAAGCAATTATAGGACTTGAGTAAACCGTTTATTAAACGGGTGTTGGAAAATAATTTAATAGCTAAAGAAATGTATAATAAAAGGTATTAGAGCTATTTGGGGTATAGTTTTAATATTTATAAAATAGTAATTGCTTTAAATTATAGAAATATGTTTATATTTTTATATTATAATAGAATTGAAAATATATTCAGCGTTATTAAAAATAAAAAAGATACTTCTTAAGAAGTATCTTCTAAGTAGTGCGGATAACAGGAATCGAACCTGCACCCTCTCGGACTGGATTCTAAGTCCAGCGCGTCTGCCAGTTCCGCCATATCCGCAAAACTATTTTTATGATAATACATATTTTATGCATTGTCAATAATAATATTACTGTTTTATATAATAAAAAATTCCTTGAAATAGACTGTAAGTTGTATATAATATTTATTATATTTTATATTAGGGGTGGTTTTATTATGGGAAAGATACTTATTGTTGTAGATATGCAAAATGACTTTGTTACAGGCTCTTTAGGAACTGAGGAGGCAAGGGGAATAGTCAACAATGTGTGTGATAAAATAAAAGGTTTTGACGGTGATATTATATTTACAAGGGATACCCACGAAAAAGATTATTTAGAAACTCAAGAGGGTAGGAATTTACCGGTTGAACATTGTATAAGAGGTACTGAGGGCTGGAAGTTAGTTAATGAAATAGAGGATATAAGAAAAGAGAAAAACTATCCTGTATTTGATAAAAATACTTTCGGTTCAAAAGATTTAGTTAAATACTTAGAGATTATAAATAATAAATCTAAAATAGATGAAATAGAGATAGTAGGGCTTTGTACTGATATATGCGTAATATCAAATGCACTTCTTGTAAAAGCCTTTTTTCCGGAAACAGCTATAACTGTTGACTCCAGTTGCTGTGCAGGTGTTACTACTCAAAGTCACAAAAACGCACTTAACTCAATGAAAATGTGCCAGATAGGTATAATATAAAAAATAAAACCACTGGTCTATCCGGTGGCAATTACAGGCTTTAGCCAAGTTATAATTCACGTAGGTAGTCATAGGATAAGAAAATATCTTAAATATATCTCTTTTGGTAGAGATAGCCTACATAAGAAAAACCACCGAAACTAACGGTGGTTTTTGTTTTATAAATTATTCAGCTGTAACTGATGGGCTTATATCCATCTGAGCCTGTGTAAGACTTGCTAAAAGTAATCCCATAAGGTCGATAACTTCTGTATTTTCGTCAACAGTTCCTGTTGTAACATCATTTGTTTCTGTATATTTCATACCCATATCCATATTCATCTCTACTAAACCTGGAATAGAGTAGTTAAGTTTTGCAGTAGAGTTAAGGTCAGCGTCTGTTGAAGCAGTAATTTCTGTTGATATAAGGTTAGAAACAGAAGCTTTTGAAGTTACTGAGTATGCTATAACTTTATCATTATCATCTACTGTTAAGATAAGTGTATTTTCTGATAATCCTGATTCGCTATTACCGACAACTGATTTTGAAGTATATGTATTGCCATTTTTTGTGAAAGTTTCATCACTAAATAATGAAAGGGCTGATTTTGCCACTTCATAATCGCCTACATTGTTGAATGACATAGCGTCAACTTGAGTTTTAACTAAATCTTTGTAACTACCATTCTGTACTTTTTTCATAAGGTCAGCAATATTTAAGTCTGTACCTGAAAGATTTAAAATCTGCTGTAAATCAATAGAAAGCCAAGCGTCAGCTGATACACCTAAAGCTGTCTGTAATTCAGCTGAATGGAAGTAGATTAAACCAGAATCTAAATCCATTTTGTATTCAACTGTTATATTATTTAAGTTAATAGAAGATACATCTTCGCCTAAGCTATCTGCTAAAGCTGAGAAATCGAAGTTTATATCGATAGCCATTTCAGCTTTATTTCCGGAAGTAAGACCAGTAATTGTACCGTTTCCGTCAACAGGTATTTTAACAGTACCCTCTAAGTCGCTCATATTAATATCAAATGTAAATGAGCCTTCAATAGCATAGTTTTTCTCGTTAAATTGCTGTGAGTACTCGTTATACTTGTCCATTATAGTAAAGTCGCCTATGCTATCAAGAAGTTTATCTTTATTAACAGCGATAGCAGTTCTATTTATAGCGTCCCAACCTACTGTATACCCTGATTCTTCAGCTACTTTTCTTAAAGAAACATTTTCATCTGAATTAAAGTCTTTTCCAAAGATAGCTTTAGCATCATCTGATGATATGTACACATAGTTATTTTCGATAAATGGAGCTGTTGTAAGATTTTCAGCTAAAGCACCGTCAATCTGTATAGCAACAGGTGGTAACTGTTCAGCCATAGCAGTTTGGCAAGTTGAGAATACCATAGCACCAACAACAAAAGCCGACATAGTACGTTTTACTCTTTTTAACATAAAAATTCCCCCTTTAGTGAATGTTATTATTTAGTATCATTATATCATTTGAGTAAAAAATTTACAATTACATTTTTTAATTTTAAGAAAAATTAAAGAATTAAATATTGTAATCCTTTAATATTCCTTCGTATGTTATAAGTTTTGTAATCTCTGAGAATATGCAGTCGTAAAGACAGTCATATCCGGTGCTATTTAAGTGAACACCGTCTTCTTGAAGAAAATTTTCTATATTTCCGTCGCTTTCCTCTATCATATAGTTATAAAAATCTACAACAGGACAATGAAACTTCTCTCCAAGTTTTTTAGTTATATAGGCATAGTGCTTTATCCTATTGCAAGATATAAAAGGTGCAACCTTTTCATCTATAACAGGGGGAGGGGTTACAAGCATAGGTATAGGAATACAGCCGTTAAGCCCTGTTCTGTTATTGTGTGATTTAATACTTGTTATAATTGTTGAAAGATTTTCTTCAAACTCAAGCTGTGAGCAAAATTGACTGTCATATGTAGAACTGTCATTTGTGCCAAAAAGTACAATAACTATATTTGGATTAAGGTTTAAAACATCAGTTTTTAGACGTTTTAAAGCATCTCTTGTATTGTCGCCGTTTACACCTTTTTTAACAATATTCCAAGATATTGACGGGTAGAATATAGGCATATACTTATCTAGTCTATCTATATAAGATGAATTCATATCAACGCCATATCCGTATGTAAGACTGTCACCAAAACCTACAATAGTTGTTTTTATCATATTAAATCCCCCCCTAAAAATACTAAAATATATTAAAGTTTCTCTATATAATCATAAAATTTTGGGAAAGATATGTCAACACATTCAGAGTTTAAAATAGTTGTTTTTCCACTAGCTTTTAAGCCTGCAATAGCAATACTCATAGCTATTCTGTGGTCGTTATGGCTTTCTGTTTCTGCTCCTTTTAATTCTGAAACACCATTTATAATCATACCGTCATCAGTTTCAACTATATCAGCACCAAGTTTTGTAAGCTCATCTTTTACAGTTTTAATTCTGTTAGACTCTTTAACTTTTAATTCTTCAGCATTTTTTACAATAGTTGTACCTTCAGCAAATGTACCAGCAACTGCTAGTACAGGGATTTCATCTATAAGTTTAGGGATTAAGTCGCCCTCTATTACAGTGCCTTTAAGTTTAGATGATTTAACTTCTATATCAGCTACAAGTTCGCCACAAACGGTTCTTTCGTTTTTGATTTCTATATTGCCACCCATATTTTTAAGAACAGTTATTATACCAGTTCTAGTTGGGTTTATTCCTACATTTTCAATAACAATGTGGGAGTTTTCGCATATTAAACCGGCAACCATAAAATATGCTGCTGAAGATATATCGGCTGGAACGTGTATAGTTTTTCCGTAAAGCTCTTTTACAGGTTTACAGATAATATCATTTCCAACGTGTTTTATATCTGCACCAAGATAATTTAACATTATCTCTGTATGGTCACGAGTTTTTTCCGGCTCTGTTATAACAGTTTCACCGTCAGCATAAAGTCCGGCAAGTATTATGGCACTTTTTACCTGAGCACTGGCAACAGGTAGAGTGTAGTGAATACCTTTAAGATTTTGACCTACAACTTCAAATGGTGCAAAAAGCTTTCCGTCTTTTTCGCCTTTAAATACTGCACCCATTTCTTTTAAAGGTATGGAAACTCTGTTCATAGGTCGTTTTTGAATAGAGCTATCACCAGTTACTTTAGAATTAAATTTCTGTGCAGATAAAATACCTGTCATAAGTCGCATAGTAGTACCACTATTTCCTACATCTAAAGTATCTGTAGGGGCTTTAAGACCGTTCATACCTTTACCGTAAACTGTAACCTTTTCATCTGAAACATCTATGTCAATTCCCATTTTTCTAAAACAGTCAATAGTTGAAAGGCAATCAGCTCCCATAAGAAAACCGTATATATCTGTTTTTCCAGATGCTATTGAGCCTAGCATAATTGAACGGTGCGAAATAGATTTGTCGCCGGGAACTGAAAATGTTCCTTTTAAAGAATTTTTAGGGAGTATTTCTCTTATCATATTAAAATCAGTCCTTTAATCATTTTTCATTAACTTCATAATTCATACTGCGAAGTAGGGATATACTTTTTTGACGCTGTTCTTCTGTATCGAAGGCAACGTATAAAACGCCGTCTTCAGTATCACGACTGTTAAGTATTCCCATATTTTTAATGTTTATGTTATTGCTAGAAAGAAGAACAGATATAATTGCTATACTTCCCGGTTTATCAATAACATCAACTGTTATTTCATATCTTCTTGCATAATCTTTAGGTGTAGATGTTGCGAAAGAATCCCTATAATTTTTAGCATTTTCAAAGAAATTGTATATAGATTTTTCGTCACAGTTTTCTATTATAGTTTTGGCATTTTTTATAACTTCCTCAAAGGAATTTAAAACACTTATTATGTTATCTTTGTTTTCTATACATATGTTTTCCCACATATCAGGGCTAGAGGAGGCTATTCTTGTAGTATCTCTGAAGCCTCCAGCTGCCAAAAGGTGCATATACCCTCGGTCTGTATCAAGATTTTTAACAGTATTTACGAGGGCAGATGCTAATACGTGAGGAACGTGGCTTATAGATGCTGTAACATAGTCGTGTTCCTCTGGAGATATAATAATTGGTATAGCACCTATTTTTTCTATCATATCTTTTAACAATAATATTTTATCTTCAGGAGTATCATCTGAAGGTGTCATAATATAGTAAGCATTTTCGAAAATATGCTCCTTTGATGCGTTATACCTAAATCTTTCAGAACCTGTCATAGGGTGGCCACCTATGTATGTTATTTTGTCTGAAATAGTTTTCATATTTTCATATATTTTAAGTTTTGTACTGCCAACATCTGTAACTATACAGTTTTTATCTATATACTTTGTAAGTTCCTTTGCATAGTCAAAAATTTTACTTACAGGTGTACATATGATTACAATATCACAACCTTTAAACATTTCATTTACAGTAGTTGAATATTCATCAATTACACCCTCGGAATAGGCTAATTTGAGTACATCTTCATTTCTGTTGCAGGCTACTATTTTTTCAATACCATATCTGTTTTTTAAAGCCTTTGCAAGAGAACCTCCAATAAGCCCTAAACCTATAATACCTGCTTTTTTAAACATTTACTCAAACTTCCTTCCTGCAAGAGTTATAAATGGTCTAAGTTCATCACATACTTTTTTGAAGTCATCAGGATTTAATGACTGTGGACCGTCAGATAAAGCACAAGCCGGATTTGGGTGTACCTCTACCATAAGACCGTCAGCACCTACAGCAACTGATGCCTTACAAAGTGGTGATACGTAATCTCTAACACCTGTTGCGTGGCTTGGGTCTACAATAATAGGAAGGTGTGTTTTTGACCTTAAAACAGGCACAGCACTAATATCTAAAGTGTTTCTTGTACTTGTTTCGTAAGTTCTAATACCTCTCTCGCAGAGTATAACCTTGTCGCTACCTGAACTCATTATATATTCAGCTGCGTTAAGCCATTCTTCTATTGTTGCAGAAAGTCCTCTTTTTAAAAGTACAGGCATACCTGTTTTGCCGGCAGCCTTTAAAAGCTCGAAATTCTGCATATTTCTAGCACCAATTTGAAGAATGTCAACGTAATCTTTAGCTGTATCTATTGCGTTTATACTTGTAACCTCGCTTACAACAGGCATACCTGTTATATCTCTAACTTCTGCCATATATTTTAAACCGTCTTCTTCAAGACCTTGAAAAGAGTATGGTGAAGTACGAGGTTTGTATGCACCACCTCTTAAAATCTGTGCACCGGCTCTTTTTCCGGCTAATGCACTTTCTAAAAGCTGTTCCTTGCTTTCAACAGCACAAGGACCTGCCATAATAACGAAATTATCTCCTCCGATTTTTACACCTCTAACATCAATAACTGTTGGCTCTGGGTGGAACTTTTTATTTGCAAGTTTATAAGATTCACTTACAGTAATAATTCGTTCAACACCAGGCATAATCTGAGGATTTTTTTGTATAAATTTTTCTTTATCTCCTACAATACCTATAAGTGTTACCTCCTCGCCCTTAGAAAGGTGAGCTTCTAAACCTAACTCGTGGGCTGTTTTTACTACATTGTCAATATGCTCCTTAGTGGAGTTTGGTTTCATAACTACTATCATTTTATTTCCCCCTTAAAGATTATATATATCTAATGATATAGCAACTATTGTAACTCTTAAAAAGAGGGGTGTCAATACGCTAACACACTTTAAAGTGATAAATTGAAAGTGGTCATACTACAATGCTGTAATATCACCACTTTTTTAATTATTTATTGAGAAATTTTATTATTTCTGGTCTGTAGCTTCTACTTATAAATGCAAGTTTATTAGATTTATTGAATTTAACTATCCAAGTAGCAGTTGTTTTATCTATAGTTGATATCTTTTCCATATTTATAATGTAAGACCTGTGACATCTAATTAAAGGTGAGTTTTTAGTCATATCAATTATTTGACTTATTGGTATAGGTATAATTATGGAAGAGTTATCAGTCTTATGAATGATGCAACGGTGTTTATCAGATTCTATAAATATTATATCTGAGTATTTTATTCTCGTAAATTTTCCGTAGTTGTTTAATGTTAAAAAGTCATTTTTATTTTTATATGGAAAATCTACAGGCTTAGTAACTATAAGCATATGGATTTTAGTTTTATTAAAAAGATATTCTGCATCATCTACATTAGCTACTTCAATTATATTTGCTTTTGAAGCTTTTTCAGGTAATAAAGATTTTATATTTTCGTGGTCTATATCTAGCCCATCATTTAATAAAAGTATATTAAAAATAATAATCCCTCCTGTAATGCTATAAATTTGTCGTATTGTGGATATTTTATAAGAATTATATCACAAATTGCGGAAAAAGGTAGGGTTTTACATTAAAAAAATTTCATAAATTATGAAGTTAATATATATATTGGTAAAAAAGGTGGTGTAAAAATGATAAAGGACGAGCTTTTAAATTCACTTGGAGGCATTGTTAAAAGAAGTGCAGAGGTCTTTAGCAATGAAGATTATGAAAAGATTTATGAAATAAGGATTAGAACGGGAAAACCTTTAATATTTATGACCAATGAGGGAGAGTATTTTGTTGATAATAACTTTAAAAAAACTAGAAATATAGATAATGCTATAAAAGTTGAAAAAGATGACATAAATAAAACAGTGGAACTTATGAGCCGATACTCTATGTATGCCTTTGATGAAGATGTAAAGAGGGGATTTATAACGATAAGAGGGGGGCATAGGGCAGGAATAGTAGGGCGAGTAGTACTTGAAAAGGGACAAGTTAAGACTATAAAAGGTATTACGGGAATAAATATAAGAATATCAAGAGAGTTAAAAGGTTGTAGCCATAATATTATGAGGTTTATAGCTGATGAAAAAAAGGTCAATAATACAATGATAATATCTCCACCAGCCTATGGCAAAACGACTATTTTAAGAGATATAGGAAGAAATATAAGTAATAGTGGTAGAAATGTATGCTTTATTGATGAGAGGAGTGAAATAGGTGGCGGTGTTATGGGAGAGGTTAAAAACGACTTAGGTTTAAGGACAGATGTTCTTGACGGTTGCCCAAAGGTTTTTGGAATGGAAATGGCTATAAGAAGTATGTCACCACAAGTTATAGCGGTTGATGAAATAGGTACAGAGGAAGATGTAAAAGCTATGGTACAAGCCTTTAATTCCGGTGTTTCTGTAATATGTACAGTTCACGGTAATGATATATATGATATAGAAATGAAAAAGTCATTATCAACTATTATAAATGAAAAGTATTTTGATAGATATGTAGTTTTAGGAAAAAGAGGTTCTAGTTTTTCTATATATGATAAAAATAGGTCATTGATATATAAGGGGTGATAATGTGATTTTTAAGATTATAGGTTCGTGTATAGTCATTTTTTCAACGGTATTGTGTGCCTTTTATATAGAGTATTGCGATAAAAGAAGAATAGACGATTTGGAGGAGATGAAGAAAGGTTTTAATCTTTTTTCAAGTAGTATGAGGTATACACATTTACCTTTAGACGAGGTTATGAAAGATATTTCTAAAAGGCTTTCGGGGGTTTCGGCTGAAGTATTTGGTAAAACTGGGGATTATCTTTTTCGGTATACATTTGAAAGTTCTAGGGAGGCTTGGGACAAGTCTTTAAATGAAGTTTTTCCTAATTCTAGGTTTTCTAATGAGGATATAGAAGCCTTTAAATACTTTGGAAAGACTTTAGGTTATCTTGATTATGAAAATCAGGAAAGTATAGGTCATACGGCTATAGATTACATAGATTTGACGTTGAAATCTTTGAGAGAGCGTTTTGAAAAAATGAGAAAGCTATATAGAAGTATGGGGGTTTTATCCGGTCTTTTGGTGGTTATTATTCTTTTTTAGGGGGATAGTTTATGGATATAAGTATTGTTTTTAGAATTGCAGCGGTGGGAATATTAGTAGCAGTATTAAATCAAGTTTTAATACGAGCTGGTAGGGAGGAACAAGCTATGATGACGACTTTAGCAGGTCTTGTGGTTGTTCTTTTTTGGGTAATACATTATATAAGTAATCTTTTTGACACAGTTCAGACCTTGTTTCAGCTTTAGAGGTTAGGCTTATGGATATTATAAGAATTGTTTCAATAGGTGTTATAGGTACATTTATAGCTTTGTCTATTAAAAATTACTCGAAAGAGTTTTCTATATTAGTAGCTATGATTACAGGTATTTTAATAGTTTTTCAAATATTAGAAATACTTACGGAGAGCATAGTCTTTATTGAAAGTGTATACGAGAGAACGGGACTTGATTTTTTATATATGAGAATAGTTATGAAAGTTATAGCTGTTGCATATATATCTGAGTTTGCAATTCAAATATGTAAAGATGCAGAGTTTGGCTCTATTGCATCAAAAATTGAGTTGGGAGGAAAGCTAATAATATTAAGTCTTTCAATTCCTATAATAAAGGCTATTTTAGATACAGTTACATCACTTCTTGCTTAGGGGGAGGTTTATTTGAGAAAAAGGCTTATTTTTATATGTATAGCTTTGTGCATATTTATGAATGTAAAGGCTTTTGGAGAGATACAGAAAGAAGATATATCGGCTATTGTAGGTGAAAGCGTTGATGTTAGTCGTATTGATAGGTATATGGAAGATGTGTCAAAAGATATAGACGGTATTGATAAAATGAGTTTTGGTACTTTTGTAGATAGTATTTTGAAAGGTGATTTTTATATATCACCCTCATATATTTTTAGTATTATACTTAGAAATTTATTTAAGGAGATTTTAAAATCAACAGCTACATTTGGTGGAATTATGTGCGTTATGGTTTTAAGCTCTATTTTAAAAAGTGTGACCTCATCATTTTGTGGGAAATCTGTAGGCGAAATGGGGTTTTATGTATGCTATATGATAATGGTTTTATCTATATGCGATATATTTCGAATAGGTGCAGAGTTAACCATTGACGCAGTAAAAACTATGGGTGAATTTTTAAATATAACTATACCAGTTTTTATAAGTATTGCCATATCTACAGGAAGTGTGGGAGAGGGTGTTTTTATAGCTCCTTTTATATCTGGAATGTCAACTTTTATAATAGGTTTTATATCCAAGGTTATAGTTCCCTCTACAGTTACTATTTCTGTGTTTGAGCTTATAACTTACATATCCGAAAGAAATTTTTTGAAATCTATAACAGAGTTTATGAAAAAATGTATATCAATGATTTTAAAAGGCGTTGCCATACTTTTTACGATTATACTCTCCTTGCAAAAGATAGCTATTCCTACGGTTACGGGAATTTTCGGGAAAACGTTAATGAGTGTAACTGGCTCTATACCTATTGTAGGTGATGCCATAGAGGGTGCAGTAAAAACTACACTATCCCTTTTTACGGCTACAAAAGGGTGTATTACAGTTTTTGTAATCATATTTATGATAATTTTATGTTTTTTGCCTTTTGTAAAATTGTTTGCAATATATATTATGTATAGGCTGGCAAGTGCTTTTTCCGAGCCTTTTTGTGATAAAAGACTTACAGGTTGTATAGATTGTGCATCAGAATTTACATCTATACTTATAGGGATTATTTTGACTTCTGGAGTAATATTTACTTTTTCTATAATAATTATGGTAAGTTCAGGGATAATTTAAAAAAGTGGTGATTGTTAAGAATGTTAGAAGATTTTAAAGCATATATAAAAGTTATAGCAGTATTTATGATTTTTGTTTCCTTTGCTGAAATACTTTTTCCTGAGGGTAGCCTTAAAAAATTTGTAAATATATTTACAGGTCTTATTATAATTGCAGTTGCCTTAAATCCATTAATAAACTTTGTAAATAAGGATATAAAGATTAATTATTCTTATGGGAAAATATATGATGAGGATATGAAAGATTTTGCTATGGATATATACAATGAAAAGGCTAAGGAAGATATAGAAGCCTTTGTACATAACTTTTCTGATGGTAAGGCTAGGGCTGTAGTTTCGGGGGAAAGTGTAACGATTATTTGTGATAGTGAATATGATGGAAATGATATTTTTAATATGGTTTCAGATATGTACGAAATAGATAATGTTGTATTAAAAACAAATGAGTAGGTGGGTATATGAAAGTTGACTTTTTTAAAAAAATATTTAGTTCTTCTAAAAATTTTAAGATGAATGTTTTAGCACTATTTGTTACAGGTGTTTTACTTCTTATTATAAGTAGTTCTATGCTTAGTAAAGATGATGAGAAAATTGATGATTATGAAGATATTAAACCTATTGAAACAGTAAACACAAGTGGTGATAGTCAAAGAAAGGATTTGGAAAAGCGTCTATCTGAAATACTTTCAAGTATTGAGGGGGCAGGAAATACAAAGGTTATGATTACAATGGCGAATACATCTGAAAAGGTAGTGGCAAAGGATAATAGAGAGGAAAGCAGTAGTGATAAAGGAGAAAATTCATTATCTACTAAAAGTGTTATTGAGGAAACTACAGTTTCGGTTGAAGCATCAGGAGGGACTAAAGAACCTTTTGTGCTTTCGGAGAATATGCCTAAAGTACAGGGAGCTTTAATAGTTTCTGAGGGAGCAGACAATGTTTATGTAAAGGGTGCTATTATTGAGGCAACTCAGGCTCTTTTAAATATTCCATCTCATAAGGTGGCAGTTTTTAAAATGAAATAAGGGGGAAGAAAAAATGTTTATATTAAAAAGAAATCAAGTTATAGTTACAACACTTGCAATTATGGTTGCTGTTGCCGGATATTTAAACTTTTCTGAAACTAAGGAGGGAAGTGCAAATAAAACAGCACTAAACATAACAGAGGAGGGGGATGCTTACGCAATATTAAATGATGACGGAAGTATACAACCTCTTGCAGATAATGAGCCTGAAGACGATAGTTTAGATATGGCTATGGCAGAGGGCGAGGGAGCTTTAACTGCTTCTACTGACGAGAGCGAAGCTATATTTGTAAATTCAAATGTTGATGCAGATAAGTATTTTGCTGAGGCGAAACTTGAAAGGGAGCAATCAAGGGCAAAACAGACAGATATTTTAACAGAGATGATAAACAATGAAAATATATCTGAGGAGAAGAAAAACGAATGTACAGAGTCTATGCTTGAGATACAGGGAAGAATTGAAAAAGAAACATCAGCAGAGGCTATGATAAAGTCAAAAGGATTTAATGAAGTTTATGTTAGAATTGATGATGAAACAGTTGATGTTGTTGTAGATAAGGATAAGTTAACTGAGGCTGAAACAGCACAGATTATGGATATAGTAAAGAGAAAAGCAGGGGTTTCTGACGATAAAATAAGAATAAGCACTTTAAAAAAGAATTAATTTAAAAGTATACCTTTCGCCTAATTAATGCGAAGGGTATTTTTTATTTTAAAATTTTAATTTATTTAAAGAAATTTTATGATATAATATTAATCTAGTAAAACAATAGGAGGATAATTTTTATGCAGGACAAAGAAAAGGTTAAAAGTCGAGATACCTTTAGCTCCAGAGTTGGATTTACACTTGCCTGTATAGGTTCTGCTGTCGGTATGGCTAATATATGGCTTTTTCCATATCGTGTAGGACAGTACGGAGGAGGAGCTTTTCTTATACCTTACTGTATATTCATAGTTTTCTTAGGCTTTACAGGGGTTGCAGGTGAAATGGCGTTCGGTAGAGCTATGGGAACTGGCCCTTTGGGGGCATTTAAGAAAGTAGCAGAAAAAAGAGGTAGCAAGTGGGGAGAATTAGTTGGAATTATACCAGTTTTAGGTTCTCTTGGAATAGCAATAGGATATTCTGTCGTTGTAGGTTGGATAATACGATTCTTTATAGGTTCGGTTACTGGCTCTGCAATAAATAGCAATTCTGTAGAATATTTTTCTGAAATTTCTAAAAATTTTGGTAGCATACCTTACCATATACTAGGTGTTTTAATAGTATTCTTTATGATGACAATGGGTATTTCAAAAGGTATAGAGAGAGTTAATAAGGTTCTTATGCCGGCATTCTTTTTCCTTTTTATAATACTTGCAATAAGAGTTTTTAGTCTTGAAAATGCCTCTTATGGATATAAATACTTTTTCAATCCGAATTGGGAGTACTTAAAAAATCCTGATACTTGGGTATATGCCCTTGGACAGGCGTTTTTCTCTCTTTCTGTAGCAGGTTCAGGTACTATTGTATATGGCAGTTATTTAAAGAAAGATGAGGACGTTTTAAAATGTGCTAAAAATGTAGCTATTTTTGATACCCTTGCAGCGCTTTTAGCAGGTCTTGTAATAATGCCGGCTGTATTTTCTTTCGGCTTTGACCCAGCATCAGGTCCGGCACTTATGTTTATAACAATGCCTAGTGTCTTTACACTTATGCCTATGGGACAGATTTTTTCAGTATTATTTTTTGTAGCTGTTCTTTTTGCTGCTATTACATCACTTATGAATCTTTTTGAAACACCTGTTGAGGCGTTACAAGAGAAGTTTGGACTTTCAAGGTTTTTATCAGCATTTATAGTTTCTGCTATAACAATAGGTGTAGGTATATTTGTTGAAAGTGGAGATTCAGTAGGTAGTTGGATGGACGCTGTGTCAATATATATAATACCACTTGGAGCTTTAATTGCCGGAATAATGTTTTACTGGCTTTGTGAAAAAGGCTTTGCAAGAGAACAGGTTCAGCTTGGAAGAAAGAAGAAAATAGGCAAATGGTTTGAACCAGCTACTAAATATATGTTTGTGGGAATAACTCTTGTAGTGTATATTTTAAATATACTATTTAAAGGTATAGGCTGATTTATGCATATTATGCATAAAATCTGCTTTTAAAATTGCAAATATTAAAAAAAGTTGGTATAATATGAATTATAGTATGTATAAAATCATTTGTTTTAAGAATATACTTTATTTTATATAAATTTAATTGTCAGGAGGTAAGGTTATGACTGAAAATAATACATCTATTGGACAAATTCAGATTGCAGATGAAGTTATCGCTATTATTGCAGGAACAGCTTCACTTGAGGTTGAGGGTGTTTACTCTGCATCAGGTAGTGCTACAGATAGCTTTGTTGAATTCTTTGGTAAAAAAAATCAGTCAAAGGGAGTTAGAGTAACTGCTGACTCAGGCGAAGTTAGTATTGAGGTTGACATAGTAGTTGAGTTTGGCTATAAGGTGCAGGAGGTTGCCCTTGCTGTGCAGAAAAAGGTTAAAAGTGCCGTTGAAACTATGACAGGTCTTGAGGTTATGCTTGTTAATGTTGATATAACAGGTATAGCTAAAAATACTAAAAAACATACAACAGAAGAAGAATAATTAGTTTTTTTATAAAGGCGGAGGGTTACTTCCGCTTTTTTGCAGTTGAACAATCAGGAGGATAATTTATGCGTCGTAGAGATGTTAGAAGAAACGCTTTTTCATTACTTTTCCAGCTTGGATTTACAGATAACGAACAGGAAACAAAGAATATATTCTTTGAGGAAGCTGAAATGGAATTAAGCGAAAAAGATAAGGAATTTATATTAAGATTAGTTGATGGTGTAAGAGCCAACGTGGAAGAAATAGATAGTCTTATAAATAGTGTTGCTAAAAAATGGAACACAACTAGAATGAATAGCATTGACCTTACTATATTAAGACTTGCTGTTTATGAGCTTAAATTTGACGAGGAAACACCGGATAGAGTTGTAATAAATGAGGCCGTTGAACTTACAAAAGAGTATAGCCCAGACGGTGGCCCAGCATTCGTAAACGGTATATTAGGAAAACTTGTTTAAAATAATTTGACGGAGTTTTTGCATATGATAGAGCCTAAAATTTTTTCTGTTATGCAGATTAATAGCTATATTAAAAATATTATAGAGAATGATTTTATACTTAATAGCCTTTGGATAAAAGGTGAGATTTCAAACTTTAAGTATCATTCTACAGGTCATATGTATTTTACACTCAAGGATAGAGATGCGTCTTTAAATTGCGTTATGTTTAAGGGGAGTGCCGATATGCTTCCCTTTATGCCTGAAAATGGTATGTCTGTCGTTGTGTATGGTTATATTTCTATATATGAAAAGACTGGACAGTATCAGTTATACGCTGAAATTATGGAGCCTTTGGGTATAGGCTCTATGAATATTGCATTTGAACAGCTTAAGGAAAAGCTTTCTAACGAGGGGCTTTTTGATGAGGATTATAAGCGTGAAATATGTAAATACCCGAAGTGTATAGGAGTTATAACATCACCGGTAGGAGCTGCCGTTAGAGATATTATAAATGTTTCTAAAAGAAGAAATAAAGGTGTTAAAATTGTTGTAGTTCCGGCACTTGTTCAGGGCGAAAATGCCGTTGATTCTATAGTTTCGGCACTTAAACTTATTAATGAATGGGGCAAGTGTGATACTATAATTCTTGGTCGTGGTGGTGGCTCTATGGAGGATTTGCAGGCATTTAATGATGAAAGGGTAGCTAGAGCTATATTTGCCTCAGAGATACCTGTAATATCTGCTGTTGGACACGAAACCGATTTTACAATAGCTGACTTTGTTTCGGATATGCGTGCACCAACTCCTTCAGCAGGGGCAGAACTTGCTGTAAATAGTTTGGAATTTGAGGAAGAAAGACTTAAAAAACTTTTTGATAGTCTTAATAACAATATTAATTATAGATTGAATTTTGAAAATGAGAGGCTTAAAAATCTTACAGACAGAAGAATTTTTAAAAAGCCTTTGGATAATATATTTGACCGAGAAATGTATATTTCAGGTCTTGAAAAACAGATGGAAAAAATTATAAAAAATAAAGTTATAGAAAAAAGTAGTGCTTTCGATAAACTTATAAATAAAATGGAAGTTTTATCACCTATGGCTATGCTTAAAAGAGGGTATACAATAGTTGAAAATACAAAGGGTGAAAGTTTAAAAAGTATTGAAGATTTTAATTGTGGCGATACTTTAAATATACTTTTTAAAGATGGACAGGTAAAGGCGAAAGTTATAGATATTTTGGAAAAAGAGTGGTGATATTTTGGCTAAGAAGAATATTTCCTTTGAGGAGGCTTTATCAAAGCTAGAAAAAATTGTAAGTGACTTAGAAAATAATGATATACCCCTCGAAAAATCTATACAGCTTTATAAACAGGGTATGGAGCTTTCTCTTATATGTAAAGAAAAGCTTGAAAATATAGAGGAGGAAGTTAAGGTTCTTCAAAAAAATGCTGGTGGTAAATTTATAGAGAAGCCATTTGAAGTATCTGAGGAGGAATATTAATGGACTTTAAAAGTGAGTTTAAAAGAAAAATAGAAGATTTTGAAAAAATAATTGATAGATATATACCATCTGAGGAAGAATATCCGAATATTATATTTAAAGCTATGCGTTATAGTGTTTTTGCTGGTGGTAAAAGGATTAGACCGATTTTACTTATGTCAGCTTGTGAGCTTTTTGGTGGTGATTTAAAAAAAGCAGAGCCTTTTGCTAGTGCTATTGAAATGATACACACATATTCTCTTATACACGACGATTTACCAGCTATGGATAATGACGACTATAGAAGAGGTAGACTTACAAGTCATAAGGTTTTTGGTGAGGACATTGCTATACTTACAGGTGATGCCCTTTTGCATCATTCAATGGAAACTATGGCAAATGCTTGTCTTGAGTTTAGAGGTGTAGAAAGTATTAAAGCTATGCAGATTATAAGCAATAGTTCTGGTGTTTACGGTATGCTTTCAGGTCAGGTTGTTGATATAGTAAGCGAGGGCAAAGAGATAGACGGAAAAACATTGGAATATATACACAGAAACAAGACATCTGCACTTATTTCAGCCTCATTAAAAGCTGGTGCATCAATAGGTGGTGCCAGTGATAAAGATATAGAGATTATGGGTGAAATAGGTGAAAAAATCGGCATTGCTTTTCAGATACAAGATGATATTCTAGACGTTACAAGTACAACAGAGATTTTAGGTAAACCTGTTGGAAGTGATGAAAAAAATAATAAAGTTACGTATGTATCTATGTACGGATTAGAAAAATCAAAGAGAGATGTTGAAAGACTTTCTAATGAAGCTATTAGTATGTTAGAGGTCTTTGGTGAAAAATCTGAATTTCTTTTAGAGCTTACAAAATATCTTATAAAGAGAAGTAATTGATAGGTTTTTTTATAGAAATGAGGGAGAAAAATGTTAAATGAATTTTTAAGCAATACTCCTATATGGGCAGGTCTTGTTTCTTGGCTTGCTGCACAGGTAATAAAAGTTATACTTACACTCTTTTGTGATAAGAAATTTGATTTTACAAGGTTGTATGGCTCTGGCGGAATGCCTAGCTCCCATACAGCTCTTGTTATGGCACTTACATTCAGCATAGGTAAAATATATGGTTTTAATACACCGTCCTTTGCGGTTGCACTTATATTTTCTTTTATTGTAATGTATGATGCAGCTAATGTAAGGCTTGAGGCAGGAAAACAGGCAGCTTTATTAAATGAGCTTTTATTCCATAGTGGTGTTAAAGTAGATGTAAAATTAAAAGAACTTTTAGGACATACTCCGGTACAGGTTATAGCCGGTGCTGTTTTGGGTATATGTATAGGTTTGCTTTTTTGATTATAAAAAGGGGTGATTTTGATGGGGAATATACTGTCTAATGTAAATTTGCCATCTGATTTAAAAAAACTTAGCAATGATGAGCTTAGAAAACTTGCCAATGACATAAGATACTTTTTAATACAGAATGTTTCTAAGACTGGTGGCCATTTGGCTTCCAATTTAGGAGTTGTAGAGCTTACTATTGCAATACACTATGTTTTTGACGCCCCTAAAGATAAGATTATATGGGACGTAGGTCATCAGTCATATGTTCATAAAATATTGACAGGTAGAAAAGATAGATTTGATACTCTTAGAAAATATAAAGGGCTTTGTGGTTTCCCTAAACCTAGCGAAAGTGAGTATGATGCTTTTGCAACAGGTCATAGCTCAACATCTATATCAGCAGGTCTTGGTATGGCTATTGCAAGAGATATAAATGGAAGTGACGAAAATGTTATAGCTGTTATAGGTGACGGCTCTATTACTGGTGGTGTTGCCCTTGAGGGTATAAACAATGCAGGTCGTTCATCTACAAATATGATAGTTATACTTAATGATAATGAAATGTCTATATCTAAAAATGTAGGTGCATTGTCAAAGCATTTTTCATCACTTAGAACAGCACCATCTTACTTAAATGCTAAGGAGGGTGTTCATAAAATACTTGATAATATACCTATAATTGGCGAAAGTACAACTAGAGCAGTTGAAAGAGTTAAGGATACTGTTAAATACTTCTTAATACCGAGTGCTTTTTTTGAAGAAATGGGATTTACCTACATAGGTATATGTGACGGTCATAATATAGATGAACTTATATATGAGCTTGAAAGAATAAAGAATTTAAAAGGCCCTGTTCTTTTACACGTTCATACGAAAAAAGGTAAAGGATATAAACCGGCAGAAGAAAAACCTTGGGAATTTCACGGTGTTTCTCCTTTCTATATTAAAACAGGTGAACCACTTAAAAAATCTTCTGCTGAAACTTATTCAGATGTTTTTGGTAGAAAAATTGTAGAGCTTGCAGAAGAAAATAAGGATATTGTAGGTATAACAGCTGCTATGACTGAGGGTACTGGATTTATGGAATTTGAAAATAAGTATCCTGATAGATTTTTTGACGTTGCTATATCAGAGCAACACGCAGTAACTTTTGCCGGAGGTCTTTCTATATCGGGAAAAATCCCTGTTTTTGCTGTGTATTCAACATTTCTTCAGAGAGCATATGACCAAATAATCCACGACGTTTGTCTTCAAAATCTACACGTTGTATTCTGTATTGATAGAGCCGGTATTGTAGGTGCTGACGGAGAAACTCATCAAGGTGTTTTTGATTTGAATTATCTTTCAGGCATACCTAATATGACTGTTATGTCACCTAAAAATGGTTATGAGCTTGAAAAAATGATAGAGTTTGCAGTAGATTTCAATGGCCCTATTGCTATAAGATATCCTAGAGGTGAGGCGTCAACAATATTTTCTGAAAATAATAGCCCTATTGAATATGGCAAGTCAGAGAAGATTTTTGACGGTGAAGAAATAGCAATAATTTTTGAGGGAAATATGGGACAAACTGCCCTTGATGTTTTAAATATGCTTAAAAATGATGGGTATAATCCTATGCTTGTTAATGCTAGGTTTGTAAAGCCTTTTGATACAGATATTATTGAAGAAATATATAAAAAATGTAAGTATGTATTTACAATAGAAGACGGTTTAAAAAAAGGTGGTCTTGGCTCAGTAGTAATGGATAAGTTTTCAGGTAGAAAAAATCCACCGGTTATATATTCATTCGGATATGATGACTGTTTTATAGAACACGGTAGTGTAAATGAGCTTTATGAGGCTTACGGTTTAGGTAAAAATAGTATATATGAAAAAATAAAAAATATTGTAGAGGAATAGATTATGGCAGAAAAAGAAAGACTTGATATAATCCTTGTCAAAAGAAATCTTGTCAACTCCAGAGAGCTTGCAAAGGCTGTTATTATGGCAGGTAATGTGTATGTTGACGGAATGAAAGAGGATAAGGCAGGCACAAAAATAGATGTAAATGCAAATATAGAAGTTAAAGGTGGCGAAATGAAGTATGTTAGCCGAGGAGGTTACAAACTTGAAAAAGCCATAGATGAGTTTGGTATAAGCCTTTTAGATAAAGTTTGTATGGATATAGGTGCGTCAACAGGCGGATTTACAGACTGTATGCTACAAAATGGTGCTAAGAAAGTTTACTCTATTGATGTTGGCTATGGTCAGTTTGCTTGGAAACTTAGAAATGACCCTAGAGTTGTGTGTATGGAAAAAACAAATATGAGATACGTTACACACGAACAAGTTCCAGACGAAGTTGACTTTGCTTCAGTTGATGTTTCATTTATATCACTTACAAAAATTATACCACCGGCTTTAGGTGTTTTAGGTGAGAATGGTCAGCTTGTTTGTCTTATAAAGCCACAGTTTGAGGCAGGTCGTGAAAAGGTAGGCAAAAAAGGTGTTGTAAAGGATAAGAGTGTTCATAAAGAGGTTATATTAAAAATTATAGACTTTGCATTTGAAAATGGGCTTAATGTTATGAACTTAAGCTTTTCACCTATTAAAGGACCTGAGGGTAATATAGAATACCTTATATATCTTGACAGAAATAATGAGGGCTTAACAAAAGAGGGAGCCTATTCCCTTGCAACAGAGATAACAGACGCATCTCACAATGTGCTTGATTAATATTGGTGGTGATTATATATGACTATTGCAGGTATAATGCCTAACCTTGAGAAAGATACGGATTTATCTGTTACGAAAAGACTTATAAATTTTCTTGAAAATAAAGGTTGTTGCCCGTATATACCTATTGATATTGCAAAAAAATTTGATATAGACAAATATGGTATAGATGAGGAACGATTATTTCATATAGCAGATTTTATAATTGTTCTTGGTGGTGACGGAACACTTTTGGGAATGGGTAGAAAAACTGCTAAATTTAATACTCCTCTTTTAGGCATAAACTTAGGAAATTTAGGCTTTCTTACATCAGCCGATAATTTAGGTGCAGAAGATTCCATTGAAAAGGTTCTTAAAAAGGATTATAAAGTTGAAAAAAGGCTTATGATAGAGGCACATATAAATTCATATAGCGACGATAGAAAAAGAGAAATAGCATTAAATGATATATGTATCACTAGAGGTGTGTTCTCAAAACTTGTTGAAATAGATGTTTATGTAAATAATGAATATTTGGATACTATACGAGCAGACGGTATTATAGTATCAACACCTACAGGCTCTACAGCCTACAACCTTTCAGCAGGTGGACCTATATTAAAGCCGGATACAAAAATTATGTCTATAACACCAATATGTCCGCACAATATGTACTCACGTTCCATAGTTGTTTCTGCTGACGATAATATTACTATGGCTATGAAAGGTGGACGTGATGACAGCGAGTTTATTTTAAGTGCTGATGGTCAAGACGGTATAAAACTTAAAAAAGGTGATGTTGTTAAAATAAAGAAATCTGAGTTTTGCACTACTATAATAAAAACTGATATGAAAAGCTTTTACGATATACTTAGAGAAAAACTTTAATAGATGGAGGTTTATGAATGAAAATTGCAAGACAGGCTAAGATTTTAGAACTTATAGAAAATAATGCCATTGAAACTCAGGACGAGCTCGCACAAAGACTTAAAGATGCGGGCTTTGATGTTACACAGGCAACAGTTTCTCGTGATATAAGAGAGATGAAACTTACAAAAATAGCTACTGAAAATGGTAGACAGAAGTATTCTATTTTATCTAATACAGATAATGAGCTTTCTGAAAGATTTATACGAGTTTTTAGAGAAGGCGTAGTAAAAATGGATTATTCACAAAATATGATAGTTATAAAAACATTAAACGGTATGGGAATGGCTGTTGCTACTGCTTTAGATAGTATGCAAAATAGCGAGATATTAGGAACAATAGCCGGTGATGATACAGTTTTTTGTGTTGTTAGAGGAACTCAGCAGGCTGTCACTATAATAGAGAAGCTCTATAAGGTGATACGCACAGAATAAGGAGGGATTTTCTGTGCTTGAAAATATACGAATAAAGAATGTTGCACTTATAGAAGAAAGCGATATTAAGTTTAAAGGTGGACTTAATATACTTTCAGGTGAAACAGGCTCAGGAAAATCTATGATTATAGACTCTATAAACTTTGCTTTAGGTGGTAGAGTTAATAGGGATTTTATTAGAAAGGATACTGAATCGGCTAGAGTAGAGGCTCTTTTTTCGGGTAATGAATATATAAATAGTATTCTTTCTGAAAATGGAATAGAAACGGAAGATGATTTTTCTGTAATTATAACTAGAACTTTCAATACTTCTGGAAAATCCGTTTGCAGAATAAACGGAACTATGGTCACAGCCGGAGCAGTTAAAAATATTTCTGAATATTTAATAGATATTCACGGTCAGCACGAGCATCAGTCTTTATTAAATCCTAAAAAGCATATATTTTTATTAGATAAGTTTTGTGGTGTTGCCTTAGATGAAAAACTTGAGGTACTTGGAGTATTATATTCCCAATATAAAAGTGTATTAAAATCTATTGATGAGCTTAATGGTGACGAAATGCAGAGAGCTCAAAGAATGGATATGCTTTATTTCCAAAAGGAAGATATAGAAAATGCTAAACTTAAGGTTGGGGAGGAGGAAGAACTTACAGAGCGAAGAAAAGTTCTTTCAAATCTTGAGAAAGTTGTAAGGTTAGCAGGAAATAGCTTAGAGCTTTTGTATGAAGGTAGCCTTAACGGAGTTTCAGCCACAGATAATATATCTGATGCTTTATATAATATACAGACTTTAGCTGATATAGACCCGTCTATCTCACATATTTCAGAAAATCTTTCTACGGTTTCGGCACTTTTAGATGATGTTTGTCACGAGCTTAAAGCGTATTTTAGAAATGCTGAGTCTGACCCTGACGAACTTATGCGAATAGATGAAAGACTTAATATGATATATAGTCTTAAGAGAAAGTATGGTAAAAGTATTGCTGAAATACTTGAGTTTTACAATAGAATAGTTAAAGAGCTTGAGTTTATGGAAAATAGCGAGGAGATACTTTCCAAACTATATTTAGAAAAATCAAAACTTGAAGACGAAATAAACTTAATTTGTAAAGAAATAAGTGATATAAGAAAAGAAAAAGCATTGATTATTGAAAGTGAAATAGAAAAAGAGCTTAAAGACCTTGAAATGAAAAATGCAATCTTTAAGATTAATATAAAAGATAAGGAAATGTTCACTTCAAAAGGTAAGGATAATGTAGAGTTTTTAATATCTGCCAATATGGGCGAGGAATTAAAACCTCTTTCAAGAATTGCCTCCGGTGGTGAAATGTCAAGGGTTATGCTTGCGTTAAAATCAATACTTTCAGAGGTCGATACAATAGATACATTTATATTTGATGAGATTGACACAGGTGTAAGTGGAAGAACTGCACAGAAAGTGGCTGAAAAAATGTCAAATGTAAGTAAGAAAAATCAGATTATATGTATAACTCATTTGCCACAGATAGCATCAATGGCTGATAATCATTTGCTTATAGAGAAGTATACTGAAAATAATAGAACTACAACAGATGTAATACAGCTTAGCAATGAGGAGTCTATTAGCGAGATATGTAGGCTTATGGGTGGTGTAACCATAACAGATGCCACTATACAGGCAGCTAAAGATATGAAATTACAGGCCGATAATTTTAAAAGACAATAAAAAAGTGGAATTATTATAATTCCAATTTTTTACTTTATAGGTTAGATACAAACCACTAGCTATGCTGGTGTTAATCAACAAATAGTATTGTAATTACCTGACCTATGTAGGCTTACAACAAGAAAAAATCATTTATAGGACTTGAAAAAACCACACATTTAAAGGGTGGTTTTAATTAGTTATTAGATTTTTTTGTTTGATATTCTTCTCTATCTTCAGCAACTTTTAAGTGTTTTACTGATATATTATCCATTTCATCATCAATATCATAATTTTTACCTTCATTAATAAAAATTTGCATAAAATCTCTTAGTAGTCTTTGACGTCTAATAGGAGAACCTATAAAATAACTTTTAAATTCATTGAAAATTTCTAAACTTTCTGTACTTAAATATGGGTTTTTTATATTTGTTTTGCAAAGTAAATAGTCTACAGAAACTTGGAATATTTCAGATAATTTTATTAAATCAGCAATAGAGGGTTCATTTTTTCCTGTTTCATAGTTTGATATTGCTGTATGTCCATAGTTAAGCATATCTGCTAACTGTTTTTGTGTAAAGTCATATTCTTTTCTTAAAGACTTAATTCTTTCACCTATTTTTAATTTTTGTTTTAAAATAGTT
>JADIMX010000105.1 GCA_017694425.1 Candidatus Fimicola merdigallinarum | reverse complement strand
CATTTAAGTTATTTTCGAAGAATTTATTTACTGTAGCAAGAGTTTCATCATCAAAATCGTCCATAGTAAGACCGTGAAGAACCTCTTTTATGAACATTCTACAAAGAGGAAGTGGGAGCTGATATATAAGTCTACCAATACCAAGTTTTTCATAGTTTACTATGTGTTTTTCATTCTCGAAAATTTTACCTACTTCAAGAGCCATTTTAGCTTCCTTATATGAACGTGAAACATCTTTAAGGTCATTTACAACTGTACCTATAGAGATGTAAACTTCGCTTTTAATTTCGTTACCTAAAGTATCAGAAATCATCTTAGCGATTTTTTCTATCTCGTCCATTGTTTCTTTTTCTCTAAGCTCTTTAACAAGGATAATGCTATGCTCATCAACAGCTGTAACAAAGTCCTTTGTCTTAGCAGGGAAAATGCTTCTAACTATTTCAACAATATTCATATCCTTATCAATATTAGTTTCGATAAGGTATACAATTCTTTTTATATTATTTTCTATATGGAGCTTTTTAGCTCTACTGTAAATATCTACAAGAAGAAGGTTGTCTAAGAGGAGATTTTTTATAAAATTATCCTTATCATATCTCTCTTTGTATGCAACAAGAAGGCTCTGTATCTGGAATGCAGCAATTTTACCAATTCTATAACCTTCTTCGTCTTCACCTTTAACCTGTACAACGTATTCTGGGATACCGTTGTCATATATTTTAAAATACTGGTAGCCGAGTATAAGCTGACTTTCAGCCTGAGAGCCGATAAAATTCTCAATAGCATCAATCTGTCTACCTATCATATTTTCCTCAGTAGTAGCAATAACTTTGCCCTCTTTCTCAACAACACTAAGCTCCTTACGGGTTATGTTCTTAAGACCATCAATTGTGTTTTGTAAAATTTGATTTGAAATCATACCCTCACCCCGAAAATTTATTTTTTTGTTTCCCCAAAAACTTTACATACTGTCAATTAGAACAAATTGTACATACAAAACATCTTTGCTGTCTTAATACATTTTATAACAAAATACCAAAAAAATAAAGAGAAATATTAAAAAAAAGTACAAAATTTATTCTTTTTTCAAAAAATTCAATAAAAATAGGACTTTCGCACTATTCTAAGGGCTGTTTTTTAAGCAAATTGACACCAAACAGACTTAAATCTAATAGTACAATATTCCACAAATATAACTTAGATTTAAGGTTTATAACTCACAAATCCCTCACCTAAAACCTCTCTTATATCTGTAACCATAATAAAAGCATTTTCGTCAATCTCCATAACTCTACGTTTTACGTCTGATATTTCCTTTTTAGAAAATACGCATAAAAGAACATCTTTATCTTTTCCAGTATACATACCCTTACCCTTTAGGGCAGTTACACCTCTTTTTTGATTTTCCATAAGCTCTTTTGCAATATCATCAGATTTATCAGAAACAATAAAAACTGCCTTAGCAAAACCTACACCCTCTATTATACCGTCAATAACTTTTGAGCATATATAAACAGATATTACAGCATACATAGAATTTTCTACACCAAAAACAAAAAGTCCCATAGATATAACTAAAGCATCTATAACAAACAAAATTTTAGAAATAGCTATATGACCTTTATATTTATGGATTATATAAGCTAAAAGGTCAGAACCACCGGAAGTTGCACCTCCACGCAATATAAGTCCTGAACCCACACCAAGCATAACTCCACCATATACCGAAGAAAGCATCAATTCACCTTTGTAAACAGGTAAAAATGATGCCACCTCCAAAAACAAAGAGAAAAGAAGAGTTGAAAATACTGTCTTACCTAAAAATTCCTTACCCATAACAAAGTATGCCAATATAAGCAAAGGCACATTTATAAAAAGGCTTATTAATGAAAGAGGCAATTTAAAAGAAAAAAACATATAAAAAACTTCTTTTATAACTATGGATAAACCGGAAACTCCACCTAGTACAAGGTTGTTTGCATCAAAAAATACAACAACAGAAACTGCCAAAATAAAAGTTCCCACCACTACTATAAAAAAATCGAAAAGCTGTCTTTTATCATTTAAAATCATTTAAAACACCCTCTTTTCTCTTTAAATTATTTATTTTTCTTTAAGCACTTTGATAACAAACTTAGGAAGTCGCATCATACGTTTAATTCGTGTTGGCTGTGTTATAAGTCTATAAAACCACTCAAGACCAAGTTTACAGAATATTTTAGGGGCTCTCTTTAAATTGCCTGACATAACGTCAAAGCTACCGCCTACACCAATTAAAACCTTAGCACCTGTAAATCTCATATTATCGTAAATCCATTTTTCCTGCTTAGGTGCACCAAGTCCTACAAGAAGTATATCCGCTCCCGAATTTTTTATGTCAGCAACAATATCCTTCTCGTCTTCCTTTTTAAAGTAGCCGTTTCTTGTGCCTACTATTTTAAGGCCTTCATATTTCTTCATCATTTTCTTTGAGGCTTCGTTAGCAACCCCCGGAGCACCGCCAAAGAAATAAACCTTATAATCTGTGTCCTTTATTTTTTCAAATACATTTTGAGTAAGGTCAAAGCCTGGTACTCTCTCTTTTATTTTTATCTCACTATACTTTGATGCCCACACAACACCTATACCGTCAGGTATTACAAGGTCAGAAGCCTTAAGTATTTCCATAAGCTCCTTATCGTTCTGAGCCTCCATAACGATTTCAGGATTTGGGGTGCATACTATATGCTGTCCTCCGTCTGAAAGAAAGCTCATAACTCTATCAACAGCCTCTTTCATAGTGTATGTGTCAAAAGGAACACCTAAAACGTGTGTAATTTTTCTCATAAAAAATCTTCCCCCGAATTATTTTTTCAAAAGCTCCATAAGATACTGTTCATTTTTATGTGCATCTTGCTCAAGTTCATCAGCTGATTTATCAAGTATCTTCTCGTATTTCTCGTGATTTATAATCATATCGTCTATTATTTCAAGAGTTTTATTCATATCGAAATCGTGTATATCCCCACCGGAAGGCATTTGAAGTTTATCTAAGTAATACTGTATTTTAGGGTCATACACAAAACCTACTAAAGGTATTCTCTTTCTTGCAGCAAATATAAGTGTATGAAGTCGCATACTTACAATAAAACTCATTCTTCCTATAATGCCCATAAGTTCATAAGGTGAATATGATGATTTAAGTACATATGATGGATTTTTCATCTTCTCGTGTACTTTTTCGCTTATCTTTATATCGTTAGGCACTTGCATAACTATAAACACAATATTTCTGTTGTATTTTTCGTAAAGTGTATCACAAAGATAAGCCATTTCCTCAACAAACTCATCTTCGTTACGCCAATTCTTAACACTTCTAACAGATACACCGATAATATCCTTATCAGTAGGTATACCCGCTTTAGCTAAAAGTTTATCAGCGTCTTCATCAGAAATACTATCCAATGTAAACACAGGGTCAGCAGTTACGAATGACTTAGCAGAAACACCCATAGACTTTAATTCCTCATAGGAATAACCTTCTCTAAGTGTTATAAGGTCTGCCTTATTTACAACAGTTTTTACAATTTGTCTATTAAAGTTTTTAGAAACTGGACCAATTCCGTTGGCATAAAGCATAACTTTTTTACCAAGCATTTTAGCTAAAAGAATTATGGAAAGATAGTACATAAGTGAACGTGTACTTGTGCTATCCTGTAAAAGGCTACCGCCACCACTTAAAACAACATCACAGTTTTTTATTGCATTAAAAACTTCCTTAAAGCTAAAACGATAAACAACGTCTACACCATACTTAGCCTTTGTTTCCTCCGGCTTATTAGAAAGTACAGTTATACTTATATTATCGCCCATTCTCTCTATATTCTTGTGCATAGAAAGAAGTATAGCCTCGTCACCTGAGTTATTAAAACCATAGTAACCTGACATAATAACGTTATAATGTGGTGTATTTGTGTCTTTTATACCCTCATTGTAAGCCTCTATACAGTCTTTAGCCATTCTACTTACGGAATAATGTTCAAAAATAACTTCTCTACCGTACTTACCAAGTCTATCTTTATCTTCCTGTGGCATTTCCTTAAAGAAGTATACAATATCCTTAACTAAAGGCTCTACCATTGTAGGCTCAAAACCTCTACAACAGAAGTTGTTATCCATAGCATCTAAAAGTTTTGTATCATCAAATATACCCATATATCCTGCAAAACCTGCAAGTATAGTAACTTTTTCTGACGCCATAGCCTCCAAAGCTGCACGACTGACACCTACAAAAACATCTCCTGCCATAAGTATTTCATTTATATCAGTTCTAGCACCAAGCATTATTATACACTCTCTACCAATAACCTTATTAACCTCATCGGCTTTCTTTTTAAGGCTATCGAAAAGATTACCACCACCGGCAACTACTATTTTTATATTCGGTATTTCTTTACAAAGGCTATAGGCAGAGTTTATAAGAACTTCGCAAGCTGTGGCACTTCCACCCTCGTCAAGTCGGCTAACGTGTACAACTGTCGGCTCATCTTCTTTAAGGCCAAGCTCATCCCTTACTCTATCACCTGATGTATTAGGTGAAAACTTATTTGTATCTATACCATTTATTGTGATGAATATATCCTTACTTTTTATACCATAGCAATCCATAAGATATTTTTTAATATCCTCACTGACAGCAATCACCTTCTGTCCCCAGTTAGTAAGATACTTAAGACCCATTTTAGTTGAGTACACACCGTGAGTTGATGTGACAAAAGTAAAGTTCATCTTCTTGTGCAAAAGCCCACATATAAACCCTGGTATTCTTGCGTGGGCGTGTACTATATCAACATTTTCATCTTTTATTATCTTTTTTAAGAGAAAATATGATTTTATCATTTTAAAAATATTTCTTTGGTGCATAGGCACATTGTAGTGTGTTATACCTGCCTCTAAAAGCTCCTTTTCGTAAACACCACCATTACTGGCAACTATTATGTTATACCCTTGATTTTTAAGCTCCTTTGAAAGCTCTACAACGTGAGTTTCAGCACCACCTATTTCAAGTCCCATAAGGGTCATAAGTACAGTCTGTTTTTCAGCCATATTATGCCTCCTATAAATTATTGTTCATAAATTTCTCTTATTATACCACTACACTCAAAATATTTTGTCATAAATTTCTTTGAAGAATTTCTCATAACTTCATAAGTTCTGTTTATATAGTATGTTCCATCACCGGATTTTGTAGCGTCAGCCTCAACCACAAGAACTACGTCAACTCTGTTTTCAACGTCCATAAGAGCTACATTACCGTCAAGTGTAGCCATAGCCTCCTGTGCTTTAGTACTTTTAATAGTCTTTATTGTACCTATTGGGTTACCTGATGTTTTATCGTATAAAACATCACCCTCTTTAACATTTTCAAATACATACGGTCTTATTTTTTTAACCTCTACATTGTAAGTTACAGGTATTGTAGAAACACTTGTGCTAGTTTTATCAAGACCTTTGAATTTATAAACTGTTCCTAAAACAAGGAGTAAAATTACAACTACAATAGTTATATCTATAACACTTATACCCTTAAAGCTAAAACTTTTTTTATTATCACTTCTCATAATTCAAAAGCACCTCTTATCTTTCAATTAAAATTATATAACCACTTCCTGCATATCCTGGGCCGTGAACATTTACATCAAGACCAGTTTTAACAAGGAAATTACCGTCAACTTTATAATCTGCACCACTTTCTGTAACATTAGCCTCAACAGTTAAAACAGCTCTTTCTCTGTTTGGAATTGGCATTTCTTTTATAGTGCTTGTGCTATAATCTGTTGTAAGAACTATATATTCTGTTTTTTCAACACCTATAACAGTACCCATATTGTAGTTTTTAACGCCGTCAGTAATCTTATCTCCAACTTTTATATTCTCTGTAAGACCCTCTGGAAGGTTGTTAAGCTCTAATGTATAAACTATTTTTTTAGTTTCAACAACTTTCTCTTTGTTTGTAAATAAATAAATTCCACCTATAACAGCAATTACAACTAAAGCAATAACTATATCAAAAAAATTGATTTTAAACTTCTTTATTTCCATTTTAGCACCTCTCTATTATTTAACAGCATCTCTGTATACATTTTCTATATTTCTTGCATATATCTGAGCAGTAAACTTATTGTTAAATATTTCTTTTGATTTCTCTTTCATATATTCAAAAATATCAGGATTATCCATAATTTTCTCAATATATAAAGCCATATCTTCGCTATCTTTAAGTTTGAATATATATCCGTTTTCGCCACTTGTTATAACTCCTGGATTACCTCCATAGTTACTTACAACAGCCGGTATACCCATACTCATACCCTCAAGAAGAGCAAGACTTGTTGCCTCTGTACCGTAGGAAGCATTAGCCTGTATATCCATAATACTTAATATTTCACGAACATTTTTAATAAATCCTGTAAATACAACAGTATCATTCATATTTGTTTTATCAACATAATCTCTTATTTCGGATTCTATACCGCCAGTACCAATTATAAGGATTTTAACCTTTTTACCCTTACTTTTAAGTATTCTTCCTGCATCTATAAGGTATCTATGACCTTTTACAGCCTCAAGCCTTGCCATAATTCCGATTACAAACTCATCATCTTTTATGCCATACTTTTCTTTTGTAGCTTTTATCTCCTCGTCAGTACATCTTTTAACAGGTTCAACACCATTTAATATAACTTTTATCTTCTTATCAGATATACCACCCTCAGTAAGATTATCCTTGGCAGCCTCAGCAACTGCTATAATCTCATCAGAAAAAAACTCATTTGCAAGTTTATTTATTGTCTTACCAGGCTGTGTACTTATTTTTTTGCTTACTGGGAAAACTGAATGTCTTGTGTAAATTATTTTTTTACCACAAAGCTTACCTGCTATTCTTCCTGAAAATGTACCGTGAGTATGGACAGCATCAGGATTTTCTTCCTTTATTATTCTTTTAAGTTCGCCAATACACTTTGTATCGAAAGACTTATCTGCAATACCGGAAACCTCTATAACCTTTGTATTAAGCTTTTCTATTTCTGGTTTAAGAAGACTCCCCTTTGGCACAACGACTGATACCTGAAAATTATCTCTATCATAATATTTAAGGAAGTTTAAAACACATCTTCCAGCACCACCAATATTTTTATCACTTATAATATTTAATACCTTTATCATATTTAAGCCTCCCTTATATCAGCAAACTTTGCAAAAAGCACTCCTATACCTAAAACTACCCAGAAAAGGAATGTAACTCTGTAATTATAGAATGTATAGTCTGACATACTCTGAACCATAAAGCCTGTAACAGCAGAAATACCTGCAATATTATAAACTCTAAATTTCTTATCATTTTCATTTTTAAGAGCTGATAATGATAATTTATAATACTGATAAATAACAGCAACAAAAAGTATAAAACCAACTATACCTGTATCACATATTATCTGTAAGAAAAGATTATGTGAATGTGGGGCACTTATGGAGTTAAAGGCATAAGCTGGGTAAACCATATTAAAAGCATCTATACCAGGGCCAACACCACAAAGCCAATAATCTTTTAACATTGCTATTGTTCCAAGCCATATATAAACTCTATAACTTGTTGATGAGTCAGACATATTACCGATACTCATAAAACGATTTATAATAGTTTCCGGAAGTACAAAAGGAAGAAGTAAAATCCCAACTATACCAAGCCATATAAATCTGTTGTCGTATAAAACAAGGAAAACAACCGCTGAAAAAAGTAATCCAAGATAACAACCTCTTGAATAAGTTAATATAAGGCATAACATCATAACTCCTGTACAGCCTGCAAAGAATAATTTCTTTAACAAAGTATTGCCATTGAACATATAAGCCACACCGAAAGGAATTATAAGTAAGAAATACTCACCTAATACGTTAGGGTTTTCAAGAGTTGAGTAAACTCTAAAGCTTATGTCGGTAAACATATCCTTATCGTGCCAAACACTTGTAAATTTATCAGGGAACATAAACTGATAAAAACCGTATAAAGATACAAGAACCCCCATACCTATCATAAAGAACATCATATAATGCAACTGTTTTCTTGTTTCAACAGAATTTATTAAAACTATAAAAAACAGCACGAAAAGTGCAGTGAGCATACCACCTAAAAGACTACCTTTTACAGTTACAGATGTTAATGTTGCATAAATGTAGGCAAAAGCGTAGAAATAAATATACTTATTTAAACTTGTATACTTAAGCTTTCTATCTTTACTACAAATAAGGTCAAGAAAAAGAGAGCCAAAGCCTACAACTGCTATTAAAAGAACAGCCATTGTAGGTATAACCGGAGCAAAAACAACAGCTATCATACACCATAAAAACGAAAATCTGTATATGCTACCATCAAAAAGCTTGTCCAGTTTTAAAAAGGCAAATATTTTCCTAAACACACCTATAATGCCATAAAACAACTTGTAAAATATGCTTTTTTCCACATTTTCCTCTTTATCCTTTGGGGTAAGGAATTGATTTATAAGCATACTATTTTCGAACTGTGTAGAAAACCACATTCCAACTTTGGAAAGTATTTTTAATATAATACTATTTTCAAACACATTATCCCTCCCATACTACTTTTTAAATCTATTTAAAATTTTATTTATAAAATCGAAAACAAACTTACTCTCCTCGATTTTAAGTATATACGCAATTATCATATATACAAGTACACCTATTACAGTAGGCACACCTACAACTAAAATCCTGCTTATTAAACCGTCACTTATCATATTATAAAGAAAATCTCTTGTAAAAACTACAACAACGGTCATAACTATGGCAGATATAAACATCTTTAAGGAAGATACAAAAAAGATACCATTCATAATATCTTTACTTCTCTTTCTCATAGGAATTATAAGAAGTATAGCAGATATTATTGATGAAAGTGATGACGCAAGGGCAAGACCTGATACATTCATTCTTCCCACTAAAAGCTGACAGAGTAAAACATTTACACCGATAGAAACGATACCAGTTATAAGCGGTGTTTTACCGTCTTGCAAAGCATAGAAAGCTCTACTTAATATTGTCTGAACTCCAAAGGCTAACATACCTATTGAGAAGAAAGCAAGAGCATTACCTGTAAGCATTGTAGCAGTAGAATCAAACTCTTTCCACTCATATATAAGCCTTACAATAGGAGTGCTTAAAGCTATAAGACCAAACATCATAGGTATAAGCAAGAAGAAAAGCACTTTCATAGTAGAGTTTACAGTTTGGCCATAAGCCTTATCATCATTATTAGCACTCTGTTTTGATAACTTAGGGAAAATGACGTTAGCTATAGAAAGCACAAAAACACTTACTATTATAGAGTAAAGGTTATTGGCATAATCAACTATAGAAGAACCACTTCCGTTAAAAAGACCTGAGGCATATCTTCCGTTTATGGCAATATTTATAGGCTGTATCCAAGTACTTACCATAACCGGCAACATAAGTACACCTATCTTTTTTATACCCTCGTCTTTAAAATTTATAACCGGTTTAAATCTATAACCTTTTTTGTATAAAGGTGGCAACTGTATTGCCATTTGCATAAACCAACCAAAAATGAATGCTACAGCTAAACCTTTTACACCAAATCTTGTGCCGAATATAAAGTAGTAAAGTATTATTATACCATTTGAAACAACACTCATTACAGCCGGTATTGTAAATTCATCTAATGACTGCAACACACCTACATAGGAGAAAGCAACACCAGTAAATATAAGCATAGGGAAAAGTATTCTTAAAAGCTCTGTACAAAGTCTTGCTGTTTCGCCCTCGAAACCACCAGCAAAAACATTTTGTAAAAATGGAGCAAATACAATTCCGAAAACAGTCATAAGTGCTGTTACAAGTATGACAATAGATATAAAATTGTTAGAAAATTCAAAGGCTTTCTTTTTACCGTCTTTTTCAAGGTATTCATTGAAAACCGGTATAAAGCTAGAAGAAACTGCCGACGCAAAAACAGCGTCGAAGAAAATTCTAGGTATTCTACTTGCTGATGTAAAGGCATTAGCCTCAACCCCAACACCGTAATTCCAAGCGAGAAGCTGGTCTCTGAAAAGCCCAAGAACCTTACCCATAAGGGTAATTATCATTATAAAGCCAACAAGCTTTACTGCATTTTTATTTTTTTCAGACATTAAAATACCTCATCTCTTATTTTTCATATAGTCCAAAATAAAAAATCTCTTTTACGCCATAAAGCAGATGGTATAAAAATACCACCTGCTGTATATCAATATATTTATTTGAATTGGTATGTAAGATTATCGCCTACAACTTTAAATCTCAACATTTTATAGTTTGTATTGTAGCTACCGTCATTATTCCAAAGATTTGGTAAACCGATATATCTTATACCCTTATCTATTGTTGCCTCAGCTTTCTGTAAGCCTGTATATACAACAAATACATTCTTTCCACTATTTTTTATGTCGTTTAATACATTTTCAAAAAGCTCTTTCTCTCTCTTATCAGTAAAGAGGCTTGTCGGTCTATCTAACATAAACACAATGTTTTTATTCTCACTTAAAACAGCAGATACTTTGAAAGCATTCCATTGTTTGTAGTTAGTATTTGTCAATGTACCTTTTTCAGAATCAAGATTTATTAAAGTAACCCCAGACTTATTATAAACAGCATAACCACCTGACTGACTTCTCTTTATAGTTTCAACAGTATTCTGTATAGAAATATCGTCACTACCTGCATAAATAGAAAGATTTGTACCACTCTGAATATTAGTGTTTACATTAACTCTAGTACTTGTGTAATCCGAACCTCTCTTACTTTCAGGAGCTACAACATTACCCGTCATAGTTATGTAGTAGGCACCGTCATTTAAGTAAGTTGTATCACCAATAAATTTATCACTAATCTGAGTATCGCTAGGTATATCAGGTAATGCGTTAGGCACAACAGCTCTAAGGTTATCAAAACAAAGCTGTGTATTGTTTGTATTTGTGTTTGAAAGACTAGCAACGTATATAGTTTCAAGGCTTATTGGGTATGTAACACCTGCAGGTATACTTGCAGTAACATCAGCCCAGCCTACCCAGTCTATATTTTTTGTAAAGTCAATTACATATTCAGTTCCTGTTGCATCTTTTATTTTACCTCTAAGCCAATGACCCGAATTATTGCCATATACAGACATTTTTATCATAGACGGTTTACCCTGTATTGTTATAGGGTTTACAAAGTTAAGATAACTTGCCTGTGTGCTACCACTAACTGAGAATGTGTAGTTTAAAAGTAATGATGTAGCACCGTCATTGTAGAACATATTTGAAAGACCAGCAAAACCACTTGCTAAATCCTGTGGATATGAGCTAAATGAAAGTGACGGACTATCCTCAAATGAAGTTACACTAACCTCTGTTCCACCAACAGAAACACCTATATAAGTTGTTGCACCATTGTATGTACATTTAATATGTCCAGAACCCTCATTTAAAGCTGTAAATGTTCCATTTACTATTGTTCCTAAAGCTGGATTTGAGATTTCATATGAAACAGCTCCGGAAACAGCTCCCGTATATCCTTCTGTACTTACACCACTTACAGATATTGTAGCACTCTGACCTACTGAAAGATTTAACTCCTCTACATTAGCTTTTATTGATGCTGGTGTCATACCGTAAACAGTAACAACTTTTGAAAGACCATTCCAAGTTGCAGTTACTGATATTTCACCCTCAACAAGAGGAATTACAGTTGTACCATTTACTGTAGCCATTCCCTCAGGTACAGATATAGAAACCTGTGTTTTATCTACATTCTGTTTGTGATAGTAGCTATCGTATGCAATAAAGTCAAAATCAATGGAGTTTCCTATAAAAGCTCTCTCTGTATTAGGTCTAACAGAAAGCTCTACAGGTATACCCATTTCACCTTTATTAAATATACCTACAGAAGTCATAACTTTTCTTTCTGCACCGTCAGAAACAGTATTTTTAACCTCATTGTAGCTATCATTTATAGTTTCGGCAACCATTGTTGAAGAACCACCACCATCAAGATGCATAGCCTCATAAGCCCCATATTCTTTCATAAGCCAAGCAAGTTCGTCGTGTGTAGCACCTATACTTGAACCTCTACCGTCTACAACCATAAGTATAAGTTTTGACTTATCCTGTGATATACCTAAAGCAGTTCTAGGCTGTCTACCTGTTATAATTACACCGTCATTTCTAGCTATTTCACCATTAGTTAAAAGTTTTCCACCACCACTTAAAGCTGTATCTATATTGTTAAGGTCAAGTGTTGTTTTAAACTCAGCTTCTGCCTTCTGACCAACGGAAAAACCACTAGCTATACCGTCATAGTAATCGCCATTCATTATTATAAGGTATCCGTTTTCAGGCACAGTAACAATTTCGCCTTTGTTTGATATTTTTGTTATAGTATTATTCTCAACTACAACTTTAACAAGATTAGGGAAACGACTATCAAGCTCCTGTGTTGTTTCGCCACCAGTTCTGCTAAAGTATATAGGATATTTCATTTCCGTAATTTTATTTACAGATGCAAGCTCTAAATCTACAATACCAGTTTTAAAATGAATATTAGCATTGAAGAAATCTATAAAAGGATTTCCTGCATTATCTATGAAAAATGTTGCGTACTCGTGCTTAGATATGTTTTTATCTGTACCTACTGAGAGAAGCTCACCATTATCCATAGTAAGACCGAATGATGCAGAATAATTACCTTTCATACCGAAAAAGTCAGAGTTTACACCGGCAACTGCACCGCTATCATTTAACATCTGTAAAACTGTGTCTTTCTTACCTATTTCGCCAGAGGACTCAACTGGTGCAATTTCAATATTAGGTGCATTAAGGTCCACAGTTAAAACGTGTATATCCTGCCAACCCTCTGCATTAAGTCTTTGATTATGTTCATATGTAACACCACTTGCGACTATCTCTTTTGTCACAGTATCCATAATCTGTGTAGCACCGAAAGTAGTCACATTAAATGATGAAAATACTATACAACTTGAAAGTATAGTTGCAATTATCTTCTTTAATTTGTACTTCATATATCCACCTCTCCTAAAGGCTATCAACCTACTATCTGATAGCTTCCTTTGATTATAAACCACGCCTCATCAGTTGTGATTTTAACACCTCTGCCGTCATCTCTAGGAACGATAAGAATATTATTTTTAGAAACTTTAGTTTTATTGCCAACCTCTGTACCTGTTGTAGCATTAACGATACCGTCAACACCCTCTACATAGCCAACAGCCTGACCACTTCTAAGTATAATTTCTGTTCCCTCGCCACCTAAAATAACCTGACCTTTTTTAGCATTTACAGGCGTGTACATAGAGGAGTTTGTATCTTCATTTGAGCTATCTGAATTATCTGAATCTTTTGAAAGCTCTTTTAAAACACTTGATATAATCTCCTCTTTATCAGCAGACGACATAGCACTTTCATTTGTTCCCGTTTTCTCCCCAAGAATATCCATAAGTTCGCTTATTTTTTCGTCAACATAACCCTTTGTAACAACAGGGTCAGCACTAGAGCCTGGCTCTGCATTAGCACCACTAACAGAATATATTGTTCCACCTATAATAGAAGCTGTAACTAATAAAACAGCATAATTCTTTTTCATTTTAAACATAAATTAAAAACCTCCGAAAAAAATTGTTACTTTCTCATTTTACCACAAATGACTACTAAATTCTCAATAAATTGTGATTTTTAATAAAATTTTAAATAAAAGGTTTATACTAAATTTTATCTGTTGTATTTTAGATTTATATCTATACAAAAATCATAATAAAATCTAGGTAGTAAAAAGCTGTAAACACTCACATTTTTAATTAGTCTTACTAACCTAAATACAAAAACTTAAAATTTTAAATATAACACATAAATTTAAATATCAAATTCAAAATTTCAAATAATTTTCAGATATTATTAATTCAAAAATCTCTAATTTAACTAAATTTCTTACAAATCTTCTTACCCATTTGTTAATAACCTTTCAGATTAAAATAATACTAACTAGGTTTAAATAAAAATATAAATCCATTTTTTAGTAATGGGCATTTTTAAAATTTCATCTGATTTTTATATTAATTTTTTTAATAGACTATCCTATAAGCAAAATCGTGTGAATATACTAATACTTTAAGTTCGCTTATATTTTCTTCCCTACTTAAAACAAACCTAAATTTTGTAAATATCAACAACTTAATAATAACTATTAAATCTGATAATCAAAGTAATCTTAAAAAAATCCAGTTTTGATAAATTGACTTAATAATGACTATTAAATCTTATAACCCGAAGAACTAAGCACTCTCTAAACAAATTTAACTCATAAATCTAGTAAATAATTGAAAATCAAATAAAATGTTAAATGATTAATTATATTTCAAGCAAAAATCTATTAATTTAATACTTATTATAAAGTATTACTAAAATTCTAATGATACCCGAATTTTAAAATCATTTATAAACTCAAACATTTAAAAAGGGGCATACACCTATGCCCCAACAAACCAAAATTATTAATTTTATAGATTTTTACCAGATTCACTAGAACCTAGTATAATTCTTATATCTATACCTTCATCAGCAATATCACTATCGACCTCAATTCTCGCATCAGAGAAGTATTTTTTAAGGTCATTACCCATATTTTCATCTGTTACGATAATTCTTGTATATGATTTTTTCTGTCCGGCATAATTTCCAACAGAATCAATAGTAAAACCGTCTGCCTCTAATTTATCTTTAAACTTACCGGCAAGACCAGTTACACTACCACCATTTAAAATTTCTATGTTTTTACCTGTGCTAGGTATACTATTCTCATCTGATGAATCGCTACCTTTTCCATAGAACATACGGTCAACTAACTCTTGTGTTTCACTTGTATTATAAATATAGTATGACACATTTCCTACATACTGACCCTGCCCTGGAATTGTTTCAAATTCAGCATTTTCCATATTAATATCATCTATATAACCTGCATACTTTATGGCATCTACTAAATTTATATCAGTTTTAACATATTTAAAGAATGTTTTAACGTAATCACTCATATTGCTCATAATATTATCACTGCTTAAAATCTGTTTGGCAGCAGCCTTTAAAAAGTCTTGCTGTACCTGAACACGAGCAACGTCACCCTCTGCATATCTTCTAAAACGTACAAGCTGTATAGCCTTGTCACCGTCAAGTATCTGCTGACCTTGTTTAAGATTTATATTGATATCACCAGTGTCACGCATATCCCACTTCATATCCTGCGGAACATAGAAGTCAACACCACCGATAGCATCTACAATCTCACCAAATCCGTCAATATTAACTTTAACATAGTGGTCTATTTTTATGCCCAAAAGCTCCTCAAGCTGTAAAACTGCACATTCTGGACCATCATCTCCGCCGTAAGCGTGTATAGCATTTATTTTTGTAGGGCTTTGATAGTATCTATTATTCTTTTTGTATATCTCTTTGACTTCAGGTGCAACATCAACCCTAGTATCTCGTGGTACTGACACAAGTTTTAACTCTTTAGCTTTGCTATCAAAGTGAACCACAAATATAACGTCTGTTCTAGTTTCGTCTTTATCCACACCAAATACTGCAATATTAAGTTTTATACCTTTTCCAAGTATAGAGCTAATAAAACCATTGTTATTTGAGCTACCATTATCTGAAACCACATCATTTCTATTGCTTGACGGCACAAGTTTAGTATAAGCAAAAACAGCTGCACCGGCCACCAAAAGAAATGACATAACCATACTTATAACAATTTTAAAAAATGTTTTTATAGGGCTTCTTTTACGCCTTTTCTTTTTCTTACTTCTACCTCTAGTTTGTTCTCTTTCCTCATACATTAAAAACACTCCTGTAAATATTATTTTTCATCAAGACCAAGTATTATCTTGACATCATACTCATTACCTACAAGGCTATCATCAACAATAAGCTCTGCATTTTCAAAATAAGAAAGCAATTCCTCTCCAACACCAGTTTCTTTTACAACAACTCTAGTACTTCCTTGTTTTTCACCGTTGAAAGTAGATATACCTGTTATATTATATCCATATCTTTCAAGCATATTTTTCTTAATGCCTGCAAGACCTTTTGTATTTCCACCATTAGAAAGTTCAATTCTAAGAGTTTTACCTTTATATGATGCTTTCTTTGTATCCTCATTTTCTGATGTCTTATTATAAAATACAGTATCTACAACTTTCTTTTTGCCTTCCTCATCTGGAATATAGTATACAGGTTCACCTACTCCCGGTATAGTTTCCATAGATATATCGCTCTCTACAGCTGTATCAACGTATTTTAAATATTTTGCAATATCGCCTAAACCTATATCAGTTTCAATGTATTTAAATACTGTCTTTATTATGGACGGAAGATTTTTAACTATGTTCTCTGTGCTAGATACTTTTTCAAAAAGTGCGTGTATAAAATCCTGCTGTGTCTGTATTCTTCCTATATCCTGAAGTGCATAGTCGTGTCTAAATCTTAAAAGCTGTAAAGCTTTCTCGCCGTCAATATGTTGCATACCCTCTTTAAGGTCTATTAAAATATCGCCAGTATCACGCATATCCCAATACATATCCATAGGAACGTAAAAATCAACACCACCAAAGGCATCTACAACTTCGACTACAGCTTCCATATTAAACTTTACATAGCGGTCTATATCTACACCTAAAAAATCCTCAAGCTGTAAAATTGTACATTCAACACCTTTGTCACCACCGTAGGCGTGTATAGCATTCATTTTTGTAGGCACTTGATAATATCTATCGTCTTCGTCATATATTTTCTTAACCTTAGGAGCTATTTGAGTAACCTTCGTATCTCTAGGGACTGATAACATAGATATTTTTTTAAGTTGGCTATCAAAGTGTACAACAAACATAACATCTGTTCTTGTAGCATCTTTGTCAACACCTAAAACTGCAACATTAAGCTCCAGCTTTTCGTCAGGCACACCGTCACCGTCAACATCATTTTCAGAAGAATTTTCGTCTCCACTTCCAAGAAAGTTAGTATATATCATATCCCCTACCCAAGCTACTACACCAAGCAAGAATATAAGTATTATAAAAACTTTAAAAAATCTGCCAAGAACACCAGAACTACGTCTTCTTGTTTTCTTTTTTCTTCTACTTCTAACTGTTCTATCTGAACGCATACTACTTACTTCTCCCAAACATTATTTTTCATCAAGTCCAAGTATTATCTTAATATCAACATCATCACCTATAACACCTGTTGTGTCTACCATAACCCTAGCACCTACAAAGTATGGTATAAGGTCATTTCCTATTTCTGCACTTCTAACAAAAATCCTTGTGCCTCTTTCTCTATCTGAACCATTATAGGTTGATGTTCTAACTACGTTATACCCTTTTCCAATTAACATATCTCTCTTTTTGCCTGCCATACCATTTGTTATACCACCATTTGAAACATCTATCTTTAAAGTCTTTGTATCTACAACTGCAGATTTTTCTTCTGCTACTTCTTCAGTAACAACTTCTTCTACCGGAGTTTCAACTACCTCCTCAACAGGTGTTTCCTCAACTATAACTTCAGGCTCTGGCTGTATTCCATAAAACACCCTGTCTGAAAGCTCCTTTACTCCCTCCATATCTGGTGTAAAGTAAGAACCACCTTCCCCAGGAATTGTTTCCATAACTACATTTTCTACATTTATATCAGTTACATACTTAGCATATTTAAGGGCATCTTTAACACTTATATCCGTTTTAACGTACTTAATAGCATTTACTATTATATCAGGAAGATTTTTAATTATATTTTCAGTACTTACTACTTTCTTCAAAAATTCCTTTAAAAATGTTTGCTGAACCTGTATTCTCTTAAGGTCTTTTTGTGCATATCCCTCTCTATATCTTACAAGCTGTTCAGCTTTTTTACCGTCAAGATGCTGATACCCTGGATAAAGGTCTATGTATAAATCCTGATATGGGTCTGAATAGTAAAGTCTATCCTCAACAACCATATCAACTCCACCAAAGGCATCTACAAGATTCCTAAAGCCCTCTATACCTACGGTAACATAGTTGTGAATCTCTATGCCTAAAATTTCCTCCAATGCCATAACAACAAATTCATCTCTGTACCCTTCACCGGCATAGGCATAAACCTCTGTAAGTTTACATTGACCTCTAACACCTTTAGCATTAGGTATAAAATTATCTCTACCTCTGTCCTTAAGGCTTTGTATCATCTCGTCTGTCATAACAAACTTTGTATCCCTAGGCACAGAAACAACTCCAACTTGCTTTGTAGCTGGGTCGAAAGATACAACGAAATCTACGTCAGAACGTAAACCCTCTTTGTCTGTTCCCATAACAGCTATGTTTATTCTCTCTTCAACTTCGTCTTCCGGCTCACTTACGTTTTCTTCAACAACTTCATTTTCATCTTCAATATTATCACCAGAAACCTGTCTCTTATACACATCTG
>JADIMX010000012.1 GCA_017694425.1 Candidatus Fimicola merdigallinarum | reverse complement strand
TCAAAAAAAGTAGGGACGTTTTTATGAAAGTAGGATATCTTGGGCCAAACGGTACTTTTTCCGAACAAGCCGTTTTAAATTATAGTAAAATATATAGTGATGTGGAGCTTATACAGTTTCCCACAATAAGAGGAGTTTTAGATGCTGTTGAAAATAGCATAGTTGATGAAGGTGTTGTGCCTTTTGAAAATTCCATTGAGGGAGTTGTTACAACCACAATAGACGGTCTTATATTTGACGATAAAAAGCTATATATAAAAAGTGAAGTTGTAATAGGCATAAGTCAAAATCTCTTAGTTAGAAGTGATTATAATGGAGAGAAAATTGAAAGAATTATATCTCACCCACAGGGCATAGCTCAATGTGATAAGTTTTTAAGAGAGAATTTTAAGGATACATTATGTGAGGCTGTAAGCTCTACTGGTGAAGGTGCTAGAATTGTTTCCGAAAGCAGGGAGTTTTTAGCTAGTATATCGCCTAAGCGTTCTGCTGAAATATACGGTCTTAAAATTTTAAAAGAAAATATACAAGACGATAGTAGCAACCAAACACGATTTGTTGTAGTTACAAATGAATCTCCTAAATCTCTTTTAGGGGATAAAACAAGTATTGTATTTACAACTGACCATAAACCTGGTGAGCTTTATAAGATACTTGATATATTTGCCATATGGGATATAAATATGACTAAAATAGAGTCAAGACCTATGAAACATAAATTAGGAACTTACTGCTTTTTTATTGATGTTGAGGCAGAAAACAAAGATGACCTTAGAGATGCACTAAAAATGGTGGAGAGAAAAACATCATTTTTTAGACTTTTAGGCTCTTATACGAGAGTTTATTAATCAAAGGGAATTCGGAGGGATTTATTATGAAAACAAAGAATAGAAAAGATGATAAGAAGAATGTTGAGGAAGATGATAATTCGTTTATAATTAATATTATTGCTTTGATTTCTACTGTATGCTTATTAGTTCTATTCCCAAAATTTGGGTACTTTGTTATAATAACAGCTGTCTTTTCCTATTTCGCTTTTAAATTTATAAAAAAATTTATTTATAAATCTAAGGAAGAAAAGTACAGAATTATATCAAGAAATATGATACTTTCAGATATAAATATGCCTGAAAGTATGTCTTTACCTTACTGCATAATTAGAAGTAACAATAGAATTATTGCTTATAATGATGCTTTCAAAGATATTTTTAATGATAAATATATAAGGGAATTGCCTATAATTGATTTATTTAAGGAATATAAATCAAACTTAAAAAAACAGACTGTAAAAAAAGATGATAGATACTTTGAAATTTATACTGAAAAATGCACAGTTTCTGAAGCTACAAAAGCCTCTGGAGTAAAAGATGTGTATGCACTTACATTTGTGGATATTACAGATTGTATGAACTCCTTAAAGGCTTTGGAGGATACAAGAACGGTTATAGGTCTTTTGTACATTGATAATTATGAGGAAGTTATGGCATCTATTGATGATACAAGAATTCCTATTTTAACTGCTCTTATAGAACGTAAACTAAGTAATTTTGCATCAAATTCAGGTGGTTTAATAAAGAAGTTTGAAAAAGACAGATTTTTGTTTGTGACATCAAGAAAAAGTCTTGAAGATTTGAAAGATAAAAAATTTGAAATATTAAACGAGATAAAAGAGGTTAAGTCTGGTGAACATATACCTGTAACTTTAAGTATCGGTATAGGAATATGTGATACAAGCCTTGACTTAGCTCTAAAAAGTGCAAAAACAGCCATAGACCTTGCCTTAGGTCGTGGTGGTGACCAAGTCCTTATAAAAGATGGTGAAAACTACCTTTTTTATGGAGGTAAAAGTGGCGAGGTATCTCATAATGCCAGAATACGAGCGAGAGTTAAGGCTGATGCCTTAAAAGAACTTATATCTGATTCATCAAATATATACGTTATGGGACATAAAAACTGTGACTTAGATAGCCTTGGTTCTTCAATAGGTATATACGCTATTGCAAGAAGTGTAGGTAAGGAGTGCCATATAGTTTTAGATGATGTTTCTGTTGGAGTTAAAAGACTTTGTCAAAGAATTAAAGAAGACAATCTTTTTGATGAAATGTTTGTTAAAAGCTCTGTGGCAATAGAAAAGCTTACAGAAAAAAGTCTGGTTATAGTTATGGACACTCATAGACAAAGTATAGTTGAAAGTGAAGAATTGCTTAAAGGGGCAAACAGAACTGTTGTTGTTGACCATCATAGAAAAAGTACAGATTTTATTGAAAATGCTGTACTTATATATCACGAACCTTACGCATCATCTACTTCAGAGCTTGTCACAGAGATGATAAGGTATCTAGGTGTAAAACTTAAAAGTATAGAGGCAGATGCACTTTTAGCAGGTATAACTGTAGATACAAAGAACTTTGCTGTTAAAACAGGTGCTATAACCTTTGAATCTGCAGGCTATTTACGTAGAAATGGTGCAGATAGTGTTAGGGTAAGACTTCTTTTCCAAAATGACCTTGAGTCCTACAAGGCTAAGGCTATAACGGTTAAGGATTCTGAAATATATAAAGATAATATAGCAATATCCGTTTGCCCTTCAAATGTGGAAAACTCTGCTCTTACAGCAGCACAGGCAGCTGACGACCTTTTAAATATAACAGGTATAAAAGCCTCTGTTGTACTCTGTAAGCAAGGTGACACAATATATTTAAGTGCAAGAAGTTTTGGCGACATAAATGTTCAAGTTATAATGGAAAAACTTGGTGGCGGTGGTCACCTAGGTGTTGCCGGAGCTCAGCTTAAATCTATGGATATTGAAAATGCAAAAAATCTACTTAAAGAAAAGATAGATGAATATTTAAAGGAGGAATAAATAATTATGAAGGTTATATTATTAGAAGACGTAAAAAAAGTTGGTAAAAAAGGCGAATTAGTTAATGTTAGTGAAGGCTATGGAAATAACTTTCTTCTTCCTAAAAAACTTGCTGTTGAGGCAACAAAATCAAATATGAACGAGCTTGAGCTTAAAAAGAAAGCTGACGACAAGAGAAAGAAAGAAGAATACGAGGAGGCTTTAGCTTTAGCTGAAAAATTAAATGAGATAGAAGTTAAAGTTGCTGTAAAAACAGGCGATAATGGAAAAGTGTTCGGTTCTGTTACAACTAAAGAAATAGGCGAGGCTTTAGAAAAACAGTTCGGAATAAAAGTTGATAAAAAGAAAATGGTTCTTGGAGATTCAATAAAAATGGTTGGAACAAGAACTGTAAAGGTTAAAGTACACCCTAAAGTTACAGCTGAAATGACTGTAAAAATTGTTGAGGCTTAATAAAAATAATTAATTTAGGAGGTGCAATAATGGAGGAAGAATTAAAAAACACTCCCCAATTCCAAAACGTGCCTCCCCACGATTCAGAGGCAGAACAGGCTGTTTTAAGCTCTATATTTATGGATAGAGATGCGGTTACTGTCGCTATGGAAAACCTTAGGGGAGATGACTTCTACAATATAGATTATAAATTAATATTTGAATCAGCAGAGGAGCTTTATCATAGTGGTGTGCCTATTGATGTTATAACTGTAAAAAATAAGCTTGAGGAAAAAGGTATTTTCGATAGAGTAGGTGGAGTTCAGGGACTTGCAACTATAGCATCAGCTGTAGGTAGCTCTGTAAATATAAAGCACTATGTTAAAATTGTCGAAGAAAAATCAACATTAAGACGACTTATAAAGATGAGCTCTGATATATCAGCTCTTAGTTATAAGGGTTCTGAATCTGTTGAAAATATTGTTGAGAAAGCCGAAAAAGGCATTTTCGATATAATGCAGAATAGACATACTGATGAGTTCCACCATATTAGAGAGGTTGCTGTATCCTCTTTTGAAAAGATAGAGGAAGTATATATAAATAAGGGTAAACTTACAGGAGTACCAACGGGTTTTGTGGATTTTGACGCAAAAACAGCTGGACTTCAAAAATCTGACCTTATACTTGTAGCTGCAAGACCATCTATGGGTAAAACAGCTTTTGTACTTAATATTGCTCAAAATGCTGCCATAAGGAACAATGTGCCAACAGCTATATTCTCTTTGGAGATGTCAAGAGAACAGCTTACAAATCGTATGCTTTGCTCTGAGGCTATGATGGACGCACAGAAGCTTAGGACAGGTGACCTTACAGATAGTGACTGGGAAACTCTTATATCAGCTATGGGACCTCTTTCAGATGCCCCTATATATATTGACGATACCCCAGGTATATCACCTATGGACCTTAGAGCCAAGTGCAGAAGACTTAAACTAGAAAAAGGCTTAGGGCTTATAATAATAGACTATTTACAGCTTATGAGTGGCAATGGTCGTGGCGACTCAAGACAGCAGGAAATATCAGAGATTTCAAGGTCTTTAAAAGCTGTTGCAAGAGAAATGGAAGCTCCGGTAATAGCACTTTCACAGCTTTCACGAGCTTGTGAACAGCGAGCTGACCATAGACCTATGCTTTCAGACCTTAGGGAGTCTGGAGCTATTGAGCAGGACGCTGACGTTGTTGCTTTCCTTTATAGAGATGAGTACTATTTCCCTGAAACTGAAAAGAAAAATCAGGCTGAGCTTATAATAGCAAAACAGAGAAATGGCCCTACAGGTACAGTTGAACTGGCTTGGCTTGGGCAGTATACTAAATTTAGTAATATGCTTAAAAAAGAATATTAATATTAAAAAAGGCTATCTTCGGATAGTCTTTTTTTGTTTAAAATTAAATACATAGATTTATAATATATGTATTATGTTGACATAATTGTTAATATGGAATATAATTTTAATTCATTGGTGGAAATATATGATATATGTTTTTGGTGAGTGGAAAAATTTTATATTTTTAAGAATGGGGAGATAAAAGATGATTACGCTTGATATGGTATATGAAGCATCTAATGTTTTAAGAGGTGTTGCCACAAAAACTCCGATAGTAGAATCGCCAAAGACAAATGTTAATTCAAAAGTTTATATTAAATGTGAAAATATGCAGGTTACTGGCTCTTTCAAATTAAGAGGCGGATATTATAAAATGGCAAAGCTTACAGATGAGGAAGCTAAAAAAGGTGTTATTGCTTGCTCAGCTGGAAATCACGCACAGGGTGTTGCTTTAGCTGCTCAGAAAAGGGGAATAAAGGCTACTATTTGTATTCCTGAGGGTGCTCCTTTATCAAAGGTTGAGGCAACAAGAAGTTACGGTGCAAATGTTGTTTTATGTCCAGGGGTATATGATGATGCTTACGCAACAGCTATGGAGCTTCAGAAGAAACACGGCTATACATTTATACACCCTTTCAATGATGATTATGTAATGGCTGGTCAGGGTACAATAGCCCTTGAGGTTCTTGAAACACTACCAGATGTTGATGTCGTATTCGTTCCTGTCGGCGGTGGTGGAATTATATCCGGAATAGCCTATACAATAAAACAGTTAAAACCAAGCTGTAAGGTTATAGGTGTTCAGGCAGAGGGTGCTGCTTCTATGTATAATTCTATAAAAAATGGTGAAATACAAAAACTTCCTTCAGTTGTTACAATGGCCGACGGTATCGCTGTAAAAGAACCAGGGGATAAAACTTTTGAAATATGTAGCAAATACGTTGACAAAATTGTTACAGTAAGTGAGGGTGAAATTGCAACAGCAATACTTTCATTAATTGAAAATCATAAACTTATTTCAGAGGGTGCAGGTGCTGTTTCTGTGGCTGCAGCTATGTTTAATAAAGTTGATATAAAAGGTAAAAATGTGTGCTGTATCGTTTCTGGTGGTAATGTTGATGTTAACTTACTTTCAAGAATTATAGAGAAGGCATTACATACAAGAGGCCGTATAATACACTTCTCTGCTGAACTTCCTGATAAACCAGGACAGCTTAACAATATTCTTAGAATTGTGGCTAATGCTGGTGGAAATGTCACATCTATAAATCACGATAGAACAGTAATGGATTTAAGTGTGGGTATGTGTATTGTTGACCTTACTATTGAGGCAAGGGACCATAAACACGGTAACGAGATTTTAGGTCTTTTAAGTAAAAATGGATATGAAGTAATACTTCGATAATATTAAGCTCTAGGTTTATTCCTAGGGCTTTTTTTATTTAAAAACTAAATGTAATGAAATTGTAATAAAAAATGGTTTAATTATTGGCAATAATTGTTATATTATTAAATAAATGCTTCCTTTTGGATTAATTGTGTAATTACAAAAGCAGTGGAATGATATGACTTTAAATTAGGAGGATATTATGAAAAGAAATTTTTTTAAGAAAGGTATATCCTATATGCTTTTGACTGGTATGTTAAGCTCAAGCGTAGTTATGCCAGCATATGCAAATGAGGTTTATATTCCGGAGTACATTAATGATAGTATGATAATTGATAATAATGATGTGAATACAGTAGTACAGCCGGAAAATACTGTACCTATTGAATCAGTTCCAGTAGATACGAATAACGGTGAAATTATAGAGCCTACTGGTGAAATTGTACAGGATACAACAACTTCTGAAAGTTCATTAGATAGAGAGATTTTTTGTGATAATATTATAGATGAAGTTAATGATATAGTTGTAGGTAATGACTTTAATGCAGAAGGTGTTATTTCAGAGGAGTTACTTGAACTTATCAAAAATATTGATGTTAATAGTGTAAAAGAAGGTGAAGAAAATACTGAAACAGAAACTCCAGTATACACAACGGGAGCAAGTTTAATAATTAATGGTCAGGAAAATTATTATGATACATATAGTAAGGCTATTAGTACTGCTAATGCACTTCCTTCTTTAGGTGTTCCTGTTACTATAAAATTATGGCAAGATGTTGAAACTACAGGTACTACAATTATTGGAAATCAAAATGTAGATATTATACTTGACCTTAATGGCCATTCAATAAACTATGTAGGTGGAAAAACTGCAGTTACTTTGGCACTTAAAGGTAATATTGAGATTAAAAATGGTACAGTATCTAATTTAGATACTAATCAAGGTATGGCTTTGTATGCAGGATATAAATCAAGAAATACTGCTGGAGAAATTATAACTTATACTGGAAATGTTACTTTATCTGATGGTGCTCAGATAATTTCGGATAATAATCTTGCTATTTCTATTGTAGCAGGTTCAGGTGTTACTGTTAATGGAGATACTACAAAAATAGTATCTACTAATTATTATGGTATTCTTTTATCTTCAAATACATTTTTTGTTATGAATGGTGGAACATTATTAGCTAGTATAGTTAATATTTCCGGTAATGGTACAACAGATGGTACAAATATAACTATAAATGGTGGACGTATTGAAAACACAGGCACAAAATTAGATGACTTAGTTATGTATCACCCACAGGAGGGAAACCTTACTATTACAGGTGGAGAGTTTACAGGTCTTGATGGAATTCAGTATTGTGGTAGTGGAGAAATCAAAATATCAGGTGGTACTTTCCGAGCAACTCGTGA
>JADIMX010000104.1 GCA_017694425.1 Candidatus Fimicola merdigallinarum | reverse complement strand
GTTATATACATAATAAAAATTTAAAAAAAATTAAGGATAATATTCTAAGATAAAAGCAATTACTTTAAATTGATATTAAACCAATTCAAATTTTTATATTACATTTTATTAATTTTAAGACTTGAATTTAGTTCTTAAAATTTATAAAAGTAATTAAATTTATAACTTAATTATAAAATATACAAAAAAAAACACCGGCAAAGCCGGTGTTGAAAAATATTATTTAAAAATTTCGTCACCTACATAGTTATCACCAATAATATAATCATACTGTATAAGGTCTAAAACATTGTAAAGTATTTTTATATCGTCGGTCACATTTTCCATAGGCACTCCATTTTCATCTAAAGTCATATTAAGGTGAGAACCTGTACTTTTCTGTCTAATTATATTTAAGTAGTCAAAGTATAATGGCATATCTATACCATAGGCATCAAATATTGATGGTAGTATCATATATGTTGCCATTGTACCGAAGTTTTTAGTTTCATCAGAGAAGTTACTTGTTGCTACAATAGGTGTAGTGTGTAGTAAGTATTCTCTTTCGTAGTCTGTCATATCAGGGGTTACAGTATTTGTTGAATAATATACTTCTGTATAGTCAGTGCCAAGTTTTACTTTATGGTCGCCGAAGAATATAAGTATTACAGGTCTTTCCTGTGACATAAAGTAATCGTAAAGTTTTCCAAGTTCCTCATCAGATATATGTATACCAGTTGAAAAGTCTGCAAGTTGACCTTCTGTTTCTTCTGAAAGAGGATTTTCACTTGTAAACTTAACAAGTTCATCTTCTGTAAAGTTATTTCTGTCATAGCTTGTGTGATTTTGCATTGTAACAACAAAGTTAAACCAAGGTGCATCACTTTCTGCCTTGTGTTTTTCATAGTTTTCTATTATATATTTTGTTATCTCTCTGTCAGAAACTCTAAGTCTTGTCATTTCAGGGTTTTCCATATCTTCGATAGATATATAATCATCAAATCCCATATTTTTATAAGCTGTTTCTCTATTCCAGTTTTTACCCTCATCAGAGTGTATTGCTAAAGTATCATAGCCTCTATTTTTTAAAAAGTCTACAATAGAGAAGAAACCTTTTCTAACGTACTGCTGATAAGGTATACAACCGTCAGGTAAGTAGTCATTTGAAAAACCTGTTAAGGCTTCGTACTCAACATTTGAAGTACCACCACCAAATTTAGGTGATAAATTTTCCCCCATTAACCCGTTAGCTTGTATATTTTTTAAGTTAGGTACAAGCTCCTCTTCGTATGTTATTCCATTAAGAGTTTGAGGGTCCCAAAAACTTTCGCTCATTATGAATATTATGTCTGGGTTAAAACTGTTGTCATCATCAGCTTTAAGAGTTTTTACACCCTCTGCTATTTTCTCCATATTCTCCTTAGTATAGTTTGATGGTGCATCTATAGATAAATATCTAAAGTTGTATATAAAGGAGTTTATAAGCCCGTTTTGTCTATAATAATTAATTCTAAACCAAGTGTCAGGCCATTCATTAGCATTAGCATATGTTTTTTCGTAGTATGTTGTAAGTGTAAATATAGAACATATAAATATAGCTCCTACAGTTGCTAACTTTCTTTTGCCTTTTCCAAAGTTTATTGGCTTCATTTTAAATGAGACTATTATTACAGCTAAAACCATTAAAAGAGCAAGTATATTCATAATTGGGAATGAAAATTTAAGATTTGAAAAAACACTCATAGCTTCGCCGAAAGAGTATATATCCCAAGGTAAAAGAGGTTCAGCTCTGTACTGTATTTTATAAAAGTTAACAAGAGCGAATATATATCCGCCTAAACCTATAAATATTGCCGGTATGTAAAATCTACCAAAGGATAATAATAGGAAATATACAATTAGTAATAAGAAGTAGCTTTTTAAAAAGTTATCAAAGTTATGCAAAAAGTAATACCCTGTGTAAGAAACAGTTGTCTGTTCTACCATAGTCATAGCCGAGTTGAAAATAAAACAGGATATAGCAGAAAAAAGTACTGTGAAAACAATGGGATTTTTCAATATATTCAATATTTTATCTTTCATTTCTTTTCTCCTAATCAGTAGTAAAATATAATTTCAAACAAAAGGCTACCGTAAATACGATAGCCTCAATTAATCAAACTTGTTGTTTCATAATGACGTTTTGTCTTTCTACACCGTGAGCAATAGGTGTCCACTGTACTTTTTTGAAAAGTGCAACTATTGCAATAGGTATATAAGTTGCTATAAAGAGTGGGAATGTAAAAGTATAGAAAATCTTTTTAAATGTAGTAGTGTGTATGTTTTTCCACTCAGTAACTGTTGTTATAGCACCTACAACAAAAAGAAGTATATAAAATCTAAATAATGAGCCACCAATAGCATTTATAGACTCGTTTATAAGGAAATAGTTACCGTATGATGAAAGCATTTCAGTTATAAGCACTCCACCATTAACTGCAATACTAAAAAGAGTTATGAACATAGCCGGTGATATAGTCATAAACATATCAAAGCAAGAGAACTTATTGTTTTTACTAGTAAATATTCCTTTTACAAGTTTTCCACCGTATTTACCTAAAACCTGATAAAAACCTTTTGACCATCTAAGACGCTGGTTCCAAGACTGTTTGAAAGTTATAGGCTGTTCATCATAAATTATAGCACCGTCAGAATAACCTATTTTTTCGCCATTTATAACGCTATCAATAGAAAACTCAATATCCTCTGTAAGTAAGTGATGTTTCCAACCATTATTTTTTTCTATTAAAGACTCTCTAACAAGGAAACCAGTTCCGGAAACGGCACAGCTTGTATTTAATAGCATTCTAGCATTGCTTAAATACTTAGATTCTCTTAAGAACCAAAGAGCATATCCGGCAGAAATCCAGTTGCTTCCGTAGTTTCTTGAGTTACGGTAGCTTGTGACAATGTTGTAGCCTTTGTTAAATACCTTATTCATTTCTTTAGTAAAGTTTTCATCAAGAACATTGTCCGCATCGAATATGAAGAAGCCATCATACTTTTTGCTTTCTTTTGTGCTAAGAATATGTTTGAAAAACTCATCTAAAGCATAGCCTTTACCTATAAGAGTTTTATTAAATCTTTCGTAAACAAAAGCACCCTTTTGTCTTGATATTTCAGCTGTATTATCTGTACAGTTATCTGCAATTATGTAAATATCAATAAGCTCCTTGGGATAATTTTGCTTACGTATACTATCAATAAGGTCACCTATTACATTTTTTTCATTTCTTGCAGATGTTACAAAAGCGTATCGATTGTTTTTTACAGTTGCTGTATCTTCTTCTTTTTTACCTTTAAGCCTTTGAGCAAGGACATAAAAAAGGAATACAAACTGATAAGAATAACAGATTGTAAATATGAGGAATATACAGAAATTAAATTGACCTAAAAATCTTATCATAATTTAATCTGCCTCCCTTTTAATATAAGTATTAAAAAGCCTTTAATTTAATGTTAAATTTATATTAGTTCCAAAGTATTATAATAATTAAAAGCACTAATTTCAATAATTGTAATAAAATTTTAGAAAAATGAATGGTTTTTTTAAGAAATACGGTATTTTATAACAAATGTATATAACAATAGTACAATACTTATATATTATATGCAATATATATAATTCTAAAAATATATACAATATATTTTAAATAGTTATCTAATTAGCTATAATAAGCGGTATTATAGGCGTTAATTAAATAAAATCATACTTCTTTACCTATTTATGATAATTGTTATATATGTAATATTTTATATTAAAAGTTTATACATATTTTACAAAATAGGTTTTGAATGCTTAATTCTATTTTCTACATTGACAACGGATAGTTTTTCAATAATAATAAAACCGATATTATATTTTATTTTTTCGGGGGGACTAGAAAAGTGTCTAAAAAAGAATCTGAATTTGAACGCTACGATAGAATGAAAAAACTTCAGCGTGAGGCAGAGGCAAACAAAAAGAGATTTAATGGAGATGGGGATAAGAAAAAAGGAAGACCAAAGATGTCTGGCAATAACAAAAGCAAACATCGTTTGAAAAGCTATATGCTTGATGACGAAGAAGATTATTATGAATACTATAAATAAGTAGATTTTATCCACTGACGAAAGTCGGTGGATTTTTTTATGTTCTAACTTTGTCGAAAACTTTTTTTTAAACATATCAAAGAACGACAAAAAAATTAGTCATACTTCCGTATAATCAAGAATATAGAAAGGGGTTTTTAGATATGGAAAAAACAATTATAACTAACAAGGTTCAGGATATAAAAAGTACAAGCACTCCGGAGATTTTAAAGGATACAGCAATATGTTTTTTTGCATTTATAAGTGGAGGTACAAATGTTTTTAATATATTTTCGCCTTTTGGAGCATCTTTTTGTACACTATTTTTCGGAGAAAGTTACAGGTTCTTGCTGTCCGTTGCCTTTTCTGTACTAGGTAGATTTATTATGGGAAATAACCTATTTAATATAAAGTACTGTCTGTGGGGTATACTAATATCATTAATAAGTTTGGCAATATATAAAAGCAATATAAAAATAAGTCTATGGCAGAAGTCACTATCATCAGCCCTTGCTATGGTATCGGTAGGTCTTATAGTATCCCTTTTATATGGCGGTTCTAAGTACATACTTTTCACATCAATAATAGAAAGTGTATCAATATTTGTTTTTTCAGGTGTTATGCTAAAGGGCTTCGATACAGCCAAAAACAGTTTTAATAGAAAACTACTGTCGCCGGAGGAAACTATTTCACTGCTTATAGTTTTGGGAATATGTATTGTTTCTTTAGGTGATATTGAAATTTTTAGCATAAACTTAAAAACATCACTTAGTGTGGCAACAGCTTTAATGTGTTCTTATAGATTAGGGGTATACGGAGGAGCTATTGCCGGTGCATTTATAGGTTTTATGCTTATGATATGTTTTCAAGGAGGTTCGGATATGTTTTCAGTTCTTACAATATCGTCACTTACAGCCGGTGCAGTACGGAAGAAGGGTAAAGTTTTAACGTCTTTGACCTTTTTTTCTCTAAGTACCATAATGATTTTTTACATAAGTAACGGTCTTTTAAATATAGGTTGGTTTAAAAGCTTATTTTTAGGAATATTATTGTTTTTAGTTATACCGGATAAATGTTTTGAATTTATAAATAAGTATGAGGGCGATTACAGTATTTATGATAGTCGGTATTACGATATGATGAAAAATATAACGGAAAAGAGTTTAAGAGAGTGTTCCAATTCTTTTTATGCTCTTTCCAATATGTTTAAAAAGCTAGAAAGTAGCAGACATAGTAATTCCAACAACATAAAGACGGTTATAGATGAGGTTGGAGGTAAGGTTTGTAAAAGTTGTGGTCTTTTCTCCTATTGCTGGGAAAGGGATTTTTACAATACATATAAGATATTTTATGATACTGTAGGCTTGTGTGAGAGGAGGGGACAAATTTTTTCTACTGACTTTAGTGGAGAGTTTAGCAGTACCTGTGCAAAGCTTTTGACTTTGACGGAGGAAATAAACAAGGGGTGTGAGGAGTACAGGTCTAAAATTTTTTGGGAGAATAGGATAAAGGAAAGTCGTGACCTTGTAGGAGAACAGCTTTTCGCTGTGGGAAAAATATTTGAGAATTTAAAAGGGAGAATAGATGTTGAGAGAGTTTTTAGGGAAGACATAGAAAATGATTTAAAAGCCTACTTCGATAACCAAGATGTAGAGCTTTTAAAGGTTATGGCAACGGAAAGTGGAAAGGGTGAAATTAGAGTAAGTTTTAAACTAGCGGAAAGTGTTATTGAAAAATCTATTTTGGAGGGGGCTTTAAAAGTTATAAATAAGTCATCAGGTAGAAAAATGAGGAAAGATGGCTATACATCAGAGGAGGGGTATATTTATAGGGAGGCTAAAAGATTTAATGTTCTTTCAGCGTCATCAGTTTTTTGTAAAAAAGGAAATTCTGTAAGTGGGGATAATTTTACGTTCCTGCCTCTTTCTGATGGGGAATTTGTAGTTGCCCTTTCTGATGGAATGGGTTCAGGCGAGGAGGCGAACCGAGAAAGTTTTTTTGCCATAGAGCTTTTGGAAAGTTTTTTTCGTGCCGGCTTCGACATAGATGTTTCAATAAAACTTATAAATTCAGCACTTTTATTAAATTCAACGAAAGATAGTTTTGCAACATTAGATATATGTAGAATAGATACTTATAATAGGAGGGCAGACTTTGTAAAAACAGGTTCGGCATCATCATACATATTAAGAAATAAAAAGGTTTTTGCTATACGACAGGAAACGTTGCCCATAGGGGTTTTTTCTGGTGCAGAAATTGAGAAAAGCAGTTATGAAATATTTGACGGAGATATAATAATAATGATTACAGACGGTATCGAGGATATTGTAGGAGGTGATAGAGGCGAAGATGAACTTTGGTTTGAAAGTATATTTTCAAAATTTCGTTCATATAACCCTAAGGATATAGCCGATTATATTATGAGGGAGGCAGTAAAAAAAGCCGGTGGAGAGGTAAACGACGATATGACCGTTGTTGTTTCGAGAATATGGGAAGGTCTTTGAAAAAAATTATTTGCTTTGGTATACTTTATTAAGATATATACCGAAAGGAATGATTTTTTTGCTAAATAAGGCTTTAGATACAGTAAAAAAATATAGTATGTTAGAAAAGGGAGATACAGTTGTAGTTGGCATTTCCGGTGGAGCGGACTCTTGTGCCTTACTACATTTTCTTTGCTTTCTAAGAGAAAAGTATGATTTAAAAATATTGGCAGTACACGTAAACCATTGTATAAGAGGCGAGGAAGCAGATATGGACGAAAAATTTGTAGAGGATTTTTGTCGTAGTCTATCTGTACCTTGCAAAAGTGTAAGCTACGATATAAAAAAGAAAGCTAAGGAGTGGAAGTTAACAGAGGAGGAGGCAGGGAGAGAGGCTAGGTATAAGGAGTTTCAACTTTTAGCCAAAGAGCATAATGGAAAAATTGCAGTTGCCCACAATATGAATGACCAAGCCGAAACTATAATAATGCGTCTTTGCAGAGGTAGTGGAATGAAAGGCTTGGGAGGTATAGCACCAGTCAGAGGAAATATTATTCGACCACTTATAGAGTGTTCAAGGGATAGTATAGAAAAGTATTGCAAAAAAAATGGTATAGAGTACAGAACAGACTCTACAAACCATATGGATATATATACTAGAAATAAAATAAGACTTAATATACTCCCTCTTTTAAAAGAGATAAATGAAAATGCTGTTGAAAATATGGCAAGAACCTCAGCAATTATATATGATGAAGAGGAGTATATGGAAAGTGTAACAGAAAAAGAATATAAATCTTGCCTTATATCCTCAAATAAAAATGAGGTTTCCTTTTCTATAGAAAAACTTTCAAATCTTCATACTGTTATTAAAAGAAGGGTTTTAAGACGAGGAATAAGGGATATAAAAAAGGATATAAAGGATATAACGCACAAAAATATAGATGATATAGTAGACATTATGACTAAAGGAACAGGAAAAAAAATAAACCTTCCTATGGGCATTATATGTGAAACTGAATATGAAAAACTTAAAATATATATTTCAAATGTTGAAAAAAAATGTAATTATAGGTATTCTTTAGTCCCAGAACGTAAAATATATATAAAAGAACTTGATAAATACGTTATGATATCGTTAAATCGACAGAAAAAGGAATTTGGTCTTTTTAATGTATGTACTAAAGTATTTGACTATGATAAAATCAGAAATGATGTATATCTAAGAACTAGACAGCAGGGGGACTATATAACTCTTAAAAATGGACGAAAAAAAGTTAAAGACATTTTTATAGACTGTAAAGTCCCAAGTAAAGAAAGGGATATTTTCCCTATTCTTGCAACTGATGATAAGGTTATAAGCCTTGTAGGTCTTAGAGATTGTGTTGAGTTTTATATAACGGAAGATACAAAATCAAGACTGTATTTTTACATTTGGGAGGAAAAAGAAAAATGAAGGAAAGAATAGAAACATTGATTTCAACATCTGCTATTGAAAAGAGAATGGACGAGCTTGCAGAGGTAATCAATAAGGACTATGCAGGTGAGGAGTTATACCTTGTATGTGTTTTAAAAGGTGGAGTATTCTTTATGGTAGAGCTTGCAAAAAGAATTACTGTTCCAGTTACACTTAACTTTATGGACGTTTCAAGCTACGGAAATGGTACAGAAAGTAGTGGACATATTAAAATACTTATGGACCTTGACGAATCAATCGAGGGTAAAAACGTGCTTATAGTTGAGGATATTGTAGACTCAGGTAGAACACTTAGCCACCTTGTAGAATTGCTTAAGAGCAGAAAACCAAAAAGCCTTAAATTATGTACACTTCTTGATAAACCAGAAAGACGAGTTACAGAGGTTGAAGTTCATTATACAGGCTTTACAATTCCAGATGCCTTTGTTGTAGGATACGGTCTTGACTATGCACAGAGATATAGAAACCTTAACTATATCGGTGTAATATCTTTTGAAGAAGAATAAAAATTATTTTTTGGTACAGGTTTTTAATCTGTACCATTTTTAAATAATTGGTATAATTTTTTATTAAGCTGTTAAAAATTGTTTATTAGGTGTAAAGTCTTTATATTATAATATAAAATAATGGGTAATTTATTGGGAATATTGTATATAAAACATATCGATAGTAAGTTGCAATTAGATTTTAAACGTGATAAAATGAAAAGACATTGTTAAAATCAATTAGGAGGGGAAATAATTTTGAAAAAATTTGGTTCTACAATAGCTTTGTACGGACTACTTTTTATTTTGGTTATAGGTGCAGTTTTTGCTACAAATAAAAATATTGCACAAAAACAAACGGTTGAATTTACATACCGTGACCTTATGCAAAGCATAGACAATAACCAAGTGGTAGAAGTGCAAATTCAAAATAGCTCTGATATAACAAACTACGGTACAGCAAGAGTTAAGCTTTCTGACGGCAGAGAGGCTGTTGTCAATGTACCTAGTATGGAAAGTTTTATGGACTATATTCAGAGTGAAAATACAGATGGAAACATAAACATAAAAACTTTAAGTATACCAAAAACAAATATAATTATGGCTATACTTCCAACTATAATAATGATAATACTTATGGTAGTATTATTCTCATTTATGTTCCAGAAAATGAACGGTGGAAGTGGCGGAAAGATGATGTCTTTCGGCAAAAGCAAAGCCAAAGTAACTATAGATGACAAAAATAGAGTTACCTTTGAAAATGTTGCAGGTCTTGACGAGGAAAAAGAAGAACTCAAAGAGCTTGTAGAATTTTTAAGAGAGCCAAAGAAATTTGTTCAGATGGGCGCAAGAATACCTAAAGGTGTCCTTCTTGTTGGGCCTCCGGGTACAGGTAAAACTCTCCTTGCAAAAGCTGTTGCAGGTGAGGCTTACGTTCCTTTTTTCAGCATTTCAGGTTCAGACTTTGTTGAAATGTTTGTGGGTGTAGGTGCATCAAGAGTTAGAGATTTATTTGAACAGGCCAAAAAGAACTCTCCTTGTATAGTTTTCATAGATGAGATTGACGCTGTGGGACGTAGAAGAGGGGCAGGTCTTGGCGGTGGCCACGATGAAAGAGAACAGACATTAAACCAGCTTCTTGTTGAAATGGACGGTTTCGGTGCAAATGAGGGTGTAATCGTTCTTGCTGCTACAAACAGAGCTGATATACTTGACCCTGCTATATTAAGACCAGGGCGTTTCGATAGACAGGTTTACGTTGGTAGACCAGATGTTAAAGGTAGAGAGGCTATTCTTAAAGTACACGCAAAAGGTAAGCCATTATCACCGGAAGTTGACCTTCAGGTTGTAGCTAAAACAACATCAGGTTTTACAGGTGCAGACCTTTCAAACCTTTTAAATGAGGCGGCACTTCTTGCAGCTAGACACAATAAAAAACTTATAGATATGTCTGATATTCAGAGTGCCTTTGTAAAGGTTGGCATTGGTACAGAGAAGAAGAGCCGTGTTACATCACAGAAAGAAAAACTTATAACAGCTTATCACGAGGCTGGTCACGCTATTCTTTTTGAAGTTTTAAGCGAACTTGACCCAGTTCACAGTATATCTATAATACCTACTGGAATGGCAGGAGGATATACAATGCCACTTCCTGGAGAGGATAAGATGTACGTTACAAAGAAACATATGGAGCAGGAAATCGTAAGCCTTTTAGGTGGTCGTGCTGCTGAGTTTATAGTAATGAAAGACGTTACAACAGGTGCGTCAAACGATATTGAAAGAGCTTCAGCTATTGCAAGAAGTATGGTTACTAAATATGGTATGAGCGATATTTTAGGGCCTATACAGTTTGGTAGCGACTCTGACGAGGTATTTATCGGTAGAGAGATGGGGCATTCTAGAAACTATGGTGAAGACGTTGCTGTTACAATAGATAACGAAGTTAAGAGAATCGTTGAAACAGCTTATGATGAGGCTATAAGTCTTATAAAAGAAAATATAGATGTTCTTCACGCAACAGCTAAAGCACTTGTGGATAAAGAAAAAATTACTGGTGATGAATTTAGACAGATTATAAAAGAAGTTAATAGTCCAGTTGAAGATGTTTTTGATACAACAGAAGTATCAGAAAATACACCAGAAAATATAGAAGAATAATTTATAAACCGGAATAAAGAAAGGGGAATTTAAATGGATTACAATGTTACTTGCGGAATTAATATGGAAATAGAAAGAGTTGTTACAAGCACAGATACAGCTATACACTTTGGTAGTGGAGAGGTTACAGTTCTTGCAACACCAGTTATGATTGGTTGGATGGAAGCTGCTGCTTTAAACGCAGTTAAAGCTGTTTTACCAGAGGGCTATGACACAGTTGGAACAAGTGTTAATATTTCTCATATAGCTGCAACACCAGTTGGTATGAAAGTCAGAATTACTGCTGAAGTTATTGAAGTAAACGGAAGAATGCTTACTTTCAAAGTTGAGGCTTTTGACGAGCTTGATAAAATCGGTGAGGGTACACACGGTAGAGCTATCATAGAAACACAGAAATTCCTTAACAGAGTAAATAACAAAGGTAAATAATAAGTAAACAATAGTAATTTGGGGGTAGGAGGTTTTCTACCCCTTTTATGTATTTAGGGGGAATTAAAAATGTCAGTTGATTTAAGAGGAAGAAGTTTTTTAACATTAAAGGATTATACAGCAGAAGAAATAGAGTACCTTGTTGACCTTGCAAAAGATTTAAAGGAAAAGAAGAAAAAAAGAATATTTGAAAAAAATCTTTTAAATAAAAATGTAGCACTTATATTTGAAAAGCCGTCTACTCGTACACGTTGTGCTTTCACAGTAGGTGCTATTGATGAGGGGGCTCACCCAGAATACTTAGGTAAAGACGATATTCAGCTTGGACATAAAGAAACTGTTGAAGATACAGCTAGAGTTTTAGGCAGAATGTTTGACGGTATAGAATTTAGAGGTTTTTCTCAGGAAACAGTAGAAAAACTTGCTAAATATAGTGGTGTTCCGGTTTGGAACGGTCTTACAGATGACGACCACCCTACACAGGTTTTAGCTGATTTTCTTACAATAAAAGAAAAATTCGGCTACTTAAAGGGATTAAACTTCGTATATGTAGGTGACGGTAGAAATAATATGGCAAATGCTCTTATGATAGGTTGTTCAAAAATGGGCGTAAACTTTTCAATAGGTTCACCGGAAAGCCTTTTCCCAGAAGAAAGCCTTTTAGACCTTTGCAAAGGCTATGCTAAGGAAAGTGGAAGTCAGATAAAAATAACATCTGATGTAAAAGAGGCTGTAAATAATGCCGACATAATATATACAGACGTTTGGATTTCTATGGGAGAGGAAGACAAAAAGGCTGAGAGAGTAGCCCTTTTAAAGGATTATCAGGTAAATGATGAGCTTATGAAAGCTACTGGAAAAGAAAGTACAATATTTATGCATTGTCTACCAGCAGTAAGAGGATATGAAGTTACTGAAGATGTTTTAGAGGGTGAAAAGTCTGTTGTATTTGATGAGGCTGAAAACCGTATGCACACAATAAAAGCTGTTATGGTTGCAACTCTTAAGGATTGATATTAAATTTTTTAAAGCGAGCTTTTAAATAAGTTCGCTTTTTTAAGGCAAATATTTTTGTGGGGGAGGTATTATGTGCAAGAGTTAGTGTTAAATATCTTAAAAAGTACAGACGGATACGTTTCGGGTGCAGAAATAGGTGAAAGACTTGGGGTTTCAAGAACTGCTATCTGGAAAGCTATATCAAAACTTAAGGCCGAGGGATATAATATAGAAGCTGTGAATAATAAAGGCTATCATCTTATTGACGATAGTGATATTATAAATTCTCAGGAGATAAAAAATATTTTAGAAACAAAGTTAATCGGTAAGAATGTAGTTTTTTATCCTGAGGTTTCATCAACTAATGATGTTGTAAAGGAGCTTGGGGAAAATGATGGCATAGAGGGTAATGTTGTTGTAGCTGAAAAGCAAACTAACGGTAGAGGTAGACGAGGTAGAAAATGGGAGTCAGAAAAAGGTAGTGGACTTTGGTTTTCTATACTTTTAAGACCGGATATTGACCCTAGAAATGCACCGATGATAACACTTATTGCAGGAATAAGTGTGTGTGTAGCCTCAAGGAGAGTTACAGGCTTGCCTGTTACAATAAAATGGCCTAATGATGTTATTATTGATAATAAAAAAATATGTGGTATACTCACAGAGATGAGTTCGGAAATAGGAAATATAAACTATGTAGTTGTAGGTATAGGTGTAAATGTAAATAGTGAAAGTTTCCCTGATGATATTTCCGATATTGCCACATCACTTAAAATAGAAAGCAATAAAAATATAAAGAGAAAAGTTCTTTTAAACGAGATATTAAAAGAGTTTGAAAATAACTATCTTGATTATATAAAAGACTGTGATTTTTCTAAATTTAGAGATAAATATAGAAAGTTGTGTAGTACAATAAATCAAGAGGTAAATGTTATAGGTCGGGAAACATATCCTGCTACTGTCATAGATATAAATGAAAATGGCGAGCTTATAGTAGAAAAGAGTGACGGTAGTAGAGAAGTTGTATTTTCTGGCGAGGTTTCAATAAGAAAAAGGTGAGGTTTTTTAATATGGACGAAAATATAATTGCAGGTGCTAGTTTTGAAACACAGAAATTTTACTTTTCAAGTGAATATGACGGACTTCCACAGTCTATAAAAGAGGATATACAGATTATCTGTGTTACATTGGCGGAAAAGCTTGGCTGTACATTTCTAATGAAGTTTGACGAAGATGGAAATGTGTATTTTGAAACAGTTAGAGCAGAAGACGACTTTAACTTTGATGAGATAGGTGCAGAGCTTGAAATAAAAGAAGTGCAGAGAAAAGAAAAAGAGCTTTTAAATGCACTTCGTCTTTGGTACTTAATATACAAAACAGACCAAGGCGAAAGTGTAAGAGATGAGCTTTTGAAAAATGAATAATTCTTAAAAATTATATTGTAATATGTACATTTATTGATATAATGTATTAAGAATTAGGATATATAGACAGGCTTTGCCGGTTTTATTATAAAAGGAAGTGTTAATTTGATTCTTGTTATTGATATAGGTAATACTAATACGATACTTGGAGTTTATGACGGTGAGGAGCTTGTGGCTAGGTGGCGAATGACTACAACAAGCAAAAGAACTGCTGACGAAACAGGTCAGTTTATACACTCTTTATTCCATTATTCCGAAGTTTCGGCAGATAATATAAAAGATGTTATAATATCATCAGTTGTACCGGATATTATGTACTCAATTACACAGGGTATAAGAAAATATTTTAATATCGAACCTATGATAGTTAATCCTCATATGGAGATAGGTATAAACTTAGGTATGGATAACCCAATGGAAATGGGAGCAGATAGAATAGTAAATCTTGTGGCAGTAAACGAGCTTTACGGTGGCCCTGCTATTGTTATAGATTACAGTACAGCTACAACTTTTGATGTTTTAGATAAAGACGGAAATTTTATAACAGGAATTACAGCTCCAGGACTTCAGGTTTGTGCCGAGGCTCTTTATGAAAGGGCTGCCCAGCTTCCTAATATAGCTATAAAAAAGCCTAAGTCTGTTATATCTAAAAACACAGTTGACGCTATACAGTCGGGGCTTGTGTTTGGTCATATAGGCGAAACTATATATATTGTTAATAAGATAAGAGAAGAATTAGCTATGCCTGATTTAAAGGTTGTGGCTACAGGGGGACTTGCAAGGGTAATTGAGTCTGAAGAAAAGATATTTGATGTTTTAGACCCATACCTTACACTTAAAGGACTTAGAGTGCTTTATGAAAAAAATGCAAGTGCTAAATCTTAATTTCGAGGAGTGTATTAAAAAATGCTTTTGGTTGTAGATGTAGGAAACACAAACACAGTTTTAGGTGTTTATGATGAGGACAAACTTATAAAAAGTTTTAGAATAACAACGGGAAACAGTAGAACTGCTGACGAAACAGGTATACTTATACACTCTCTTTTTGATAATTCCGGTGTTTCGGCTGAAAGTATAAAAGCTGTAATAATATCATCAGTTGTGCCTAATATAATGTACTCTCTTACACAGGGTATACGAAGATATTTCCATATTGAGCCTATGATAGTTGGCTCCGGTATGAAAACTGGTATAAAAATAAGACAGGATAACCCTAAGGCAGTAGGTGCAGACAGAATAGTAAATCTTGTGGCGGTAAAAGAGCTTTACGGTGGCCCTGCCATAGTAATAGATTACGGTACAGCAAACACTTTTGACGTTTTAGGTCGTGACGGAGAGTTTGTAACTGGCTTTATATCACCAGGTATACAGGTTTGTGCTGATGCTTTATATAGGAAGACTGCAAAACTTCCTAAGGTTGAAATAAAAAAGCCGGATTCTATTATAACTAAAAATACAACAGGCTCTATACAGGCCGGTATAGTTTTAGGTCATATAGGGCAGAGTAGATACATAATAGAAAAACTTAAAAAAGACCTTGATATGTCTGATGCTAAGGTAATAGCAACGGGAGGTCTTGCAAAGGTCATTGACCCTGACAATGAAATATTCGATATTTTAGACCCTGTTTTAACTTTAGAGGGGCTTAGAATACTTTATAATAAAAATAAAAAATGATAGTTACACCACCGGAATTTAGTTTTTCGGTGGTTTTTAAGTAATACTTTTGATAGGAGAAAAATATGAAAATAGGAAATGTTGAGCTTAAAAACAATATATTTCTTGCACCTATGGCAGGGGTTACAGACCTTCCTTTCAGAATACTTTGTAAAGAAATGGGCTGTGGTCTTGTGTACTCTGAAATGGTAAGTGCAAAGGGAATACTTTACGGTAGCAAAAATACGGAAAAGCTCCTTGAAGTTGATGAAAGTGAAAGACCGGTAGCAGTACAGCTTTTCGGTAACGACCCAGAAATATTAGGAGCTATGGCTAAAAAGATAGAGCCTTATAACATAGATATAATTGATGTAAATATGGGTTGCCCTGCACCTAAAATAGTTAAAAATGGTGAGGGAAGTGCTGTTACATTAAATCCGGAAAGAGTTGGGGAGATAGTACATTCTCTAGTAACATCACAGAAAAAGCCTGTTACAATAAAGTTTAGAAAAGGCTTTGATGACGACCATATAAACGCAGTTGAAATAGCTAAAATAGCTGAGGCAAATGGTGCGTCTGCCGTTGCTGTTCACGGAAGAACTAGAGAGCAGTTTTATAGTGGAAAGGCTGACTGGGACATTATAAAAGAGGTTAAAAATGCAGTTTCTATACCTGTAATAGGTAATGGAGATATTGTTACACCGGAAGATGCTAAGCGTATGTTTGATTACACCGGCTGTGACGCTATTATGATAGGTAGAGGGGCACAGGGTAACCCTTGGATATTTAAACGTATAATTCACTATATGGAAACGGGGGAAATTCTTCCGGAACCAACAGCTAAAGAGAGAGTTGAAAAGGCTTTAAGACACGCAAAAATGTTAATTGAATACAAAGGTGAGTATATCGGTGTTAGAGAGATGAGAAAACACCTTTCTTGGTATATAAAAGGCTGTAGCGGTGCATCTGAGCTTAGAGGGCTTATAAACACAGCTGAAAGCTATGAAGAAATGGAAAAACTTCTTTACGAAAAACTTTGTAGATAATAATCAAGTTTATTTCATATACTTAAAAAAACGGCTTTTGGAGGAATTTATGATAGCTATTTTAATGTATATGAAAGATGAAGATAAAAATAAATTTATGCCTTTTTATGACAGTATGCCTATTAAAATTAGGGATTTTTTAATTAGAAAGCGTAAACCATTTTTAAAGAGAGATGAAAAAATTGGGGATTGGGATATTACATATATAACACTCCCCCTTTCTTATGGCGATAAAAAATCGGATTACAAAAGATGGCACGATATTATTGAAAATTCTTTGGATATTTTAGATAAACAAGGTATTACAGGGGCAGTACTTCCGGAGGACGATATATTTTTTAGTCCTGTGCCTGTTTTTAGAGGTAGAGTTGTAAACGCCCTTTTAACTTTTGAAACCAGTAAAAAGGCTATTGAAAAGAAAAACATATCCTTAGCTAAGGCAGAGTTTACGGTTGTAGATGGTGATGATGAGCTTACTTTAACAGCCTTAAAATCTCTATCTGAAAATGTAAATCACCTTTCAATACTTACAGATAGAGAAAGTTTTTTTGATGATATTAAGGAGGAGGCAGAAAGTGAGAGAGGTCTTATTATAACCACTTTTGCAAGTCCTAAAAATCAGATTTTAAAGGATTCAGATGTTTTGGTAAATTGTAGTAACGATATGGAAAATCAAGACTATTACTATAAAAGAAATAGTATTTATATAGATTTGGCAAAAAATACGGCTAAATCTTTAAGAATAGCTAGAAAACGTGAGGATATGCTTATTATTGATGGTATAGGTCTTAATACAGACAAAGGATTTTTTAAGTCAAAGCTATATGAGGCATTGCTTTATGATAATAATAAAGTCTTTAGAAAATACTTTGATGAGTATAAAAATTTTTATGATGCCTATGATATTTTAAAAGAAAATAATACATCTTTATCATCACTATATTTTATTGATAAATTTATATTGTAAAACTTTGATTTTACAAGGTTTTTAGCCTAGGCTATGTTGACAATAACAAGGTTTTTAGGTTATAATTCAATTTAATGTTTAAAAGAATTATGTTTGATAAAATTATTTTTATCAAGACTAATTAATTTTATGAGGAGTGAAATAACGTGGCTGAAAAGAAAGTAGTTTTAACATACGAAGGTCTTAAAAGATTAGAGGAGGAGCTTGAAACTTTAAAGACTGTAAAAAGAAAAGAAGTTGCAGAGAAAATAAAAGAAGCTAGAGGACAGGGTGACCTTTCTGAAAATGCTGAGTATGATGCAGCTAAAGAAGAGCAGGCAGAAATGGAGGCTCGTATTGTTGTATTAGAAAAAATGCTCAGAAATGCTGAAGTTATTGACGATGACGAACTTTCAAACGATGTTATAACAGTTGGTAGTCGTGTTAAACTTTACGATATAGAGTTTGATGAAGAAGTTGAGTATTCAATCGTTGGTTCTGCTGAGGCTGACCCTATGGAGGGAAGAATTTCAAATGAATCACCAGTTGGTGCTGGACTTTTAGGACATAAAGTAGGGGAAACAATATCTATTGAATCTCCATCAGGCGTAGTTGAGTTTAAAGTTATTGAAATCAACAAAAACTAAGATTTTTTTAGGTTTAGTTAGGAGGAAGTAAAAGTGTCACAGAATAATGATACAAAAGAAGAAATTCAAATGACTCAAGATGAAGTTAACGAGCTTATAAAAATAAGATATGAAAAGCTTGAAAGACTTCAGGCAGAGGGTAAAGACCCTTTCCAAATTGTAAAATATGACGTAACACATCATAGTGACGAAATAAGAGATAATTTTGATGAGTTAGAGGGTAAAGAGGTTTCTATTGCCGGAAGACTTATGTCAAAGAGAATTATGGGTAAGGCTTCTTTCTGTAATGTTCAGGATAGAAACGGAAATATGCAGAGCTATGTTAGCAAAAATGACATAGGCGAGGAAGACTATGCCGAGTTTAAAAAATATGATATCGGTGATATCGTAGGTATCAAAGGTACAGTATTTAAAACAAAAACAGGTGAAATATCAGTTCACGCAACAGAAGTTACACTTCTTACAAAGAGTCTTCAGATTTTACCTGAAAAATATCACGGACTTAAAGACCAGGAAATACGTTACCGTCAGAGATATACTGACCTTATCGTAAACCCTGAAGTTAAGGATACTTTCCTTAAACGTTCAGCTATAATAAAAGAAATAAGAAAATTCTTAGATAATAGAGGTTTCTTAGAAGTTGAAACACCTGTACTTCAGACAATACCTGGTGGTGCTAGTGCTAGACCTTTCATAACTCACCACAATACACTTGATATCGATATGTACTTAAGAATTGCTCTTGAGCTTCCTTTAAAAAGACTTATCGTAGGTGGTCTTGAGAGAGTTTACGAAATAGGACGTGTATTCAGAAATGAAGGTATGTCTATAAGACATAACCCTGAGTTTACAGAGCTTGAGCTTTATCAGGCATTTACAGACTACAAAGGTATGATGGAGCTTACAGAAAGCCTTTTCAAAACAGTAGCACAGAATGTTCTTGGAAAAACAACAGTAACTTACGGTGGACACGAAATAGACCTTGGAAAAGACTTCGATAGACTTACAATGGTTGACGCTGTTAAGAAATATGCAGGTGTTGACTTTGATGAGATACCTGATACAGAAACAGCTAAAAAAATAGCTGACGAAAAACACGTTGAGTATCAGAAACACCATACAAAAGGCGATATCTTAAATCTTTTCTTCGAGGAGTTCGTTGAAGAAAATCTTATACAGCCTACATTTATTATGGATTACCCTGTTGAGATTTCTCCACTTACAAAGAGAAAACCAGAAAATCCAGATTATACAGAACGTTTCGAGCTTTTCATAGTTGGTCGTGAGTACGGAAACGCATATTCAGAGCTTAATGACCCTATCGACCAGAGAAAACGTTTCGAGCATCAGGAATCTTTAAGAGCTGCTGGTGATGATGAGGCTAATATGATAGATGAGGACTTTATGACAGCCCTTGAATTCGGTATGCCTCCAACAGGTGGTCTTGGTATCGGTGTAGATAGAATGGTAATGCTTCTTACTGAGTCTGTTTCAATAAGAGATGTACTTTTCTTCCCAACAATGAGACCTATCGAAAAATAATTAGATTTATAAAACCACAGTACTTATGTATTGTGGTTTTTATTATGGGGGGATAATATGAAAAATGTGCTTATTATATCAAGTAGCCCGAGAAAAAAAGGTAATTCACAGCTAATTGCAGATAGATTTTATTGGGGGGCAAAGGCTAAAGGTCATAATGTAAATATGGTTAGACTAGCCGAGAATAATATAGGTTTTTGTCGTGCCTGTGATTTCTGTATGAGAAATAAGGGTAAATGCGTTTTAAATGATGATATGAAAGATATCCTTGAATTATTTAAAAAAGCTAATGTTTTAGTTTTGGCAACACCGGTATACTTTTATGGCATAAATGCACAGATGAAAACATTTATAGATAGAACATATCCTATATGGCAATATCTAGGAGAAAAAGAAGTGTATTACATTGTGTCTGCCGGTCTTGGCAAGGATATTATAGACCGTTCTTTAGGCGACTTAGATGGTTTTGTAGAGCATTTTGATAAATATGAAATAAAGGGTAGGTTATACGCTACAAATGTTATGGAAGCTGGAGCAATAAGTGGTAGCCCTTTAGTTGATGAAGCGTATAAAATGGGATTTGAAGTTTAATTTTTTAGATATTCTCTTACTAGGGAATATCTTTTTTTATTGACAAAAAAAGGTATAAGTCCGTTTTTTAGTACACAATATATTTTATAATAAAAATATATTTATTATGGGGGCGATAATATGAAAGAAAAGTATATAACAATTGCAGGAATTGACCATTACTACGGTATAAAACCTTTTTTGGTAGGCAAGAAGTTTAAATGTATTAAGGATAAAAATAATTTGTGGGATAGTGAGGCTATAAAGGTTTATTCTAAGGATATAGGTACTGTAGGCTATATAGCTAATTCTCATTATACAGTTATTAAAGGCACAATGAGTGCAGGCAGAATATATGAAAAAGTAAAGAAAAAATTTACTGTTAAAGTTATGTTTGTTACAAAAAGTGGAGTTATATGTAAAATTGTAGATGGTCTTAAAGATAATAAATTAGAAGTTAATACAAATGAGGATAGTATTTAAATAGTTTTTATAAGTAGACTAATGTATAGAAATATGATACCATATTTTTACAGATACAAGTGGGGGTTTTTATGGCTAAAAGTTCTAATCATAAGTTAAAAATTTTGTATATAAATAAAATTTTAATGGAAATGACAGATGAAAAAAATGGGATTACTATGTCGGAAATTATTTCTCAACTTGCTAAATATGATATAGAGGCAGAGAGAAAAAGCGTCTATAGTGATATAGGTACTTTAAGGGAATTTGGTGTAGATATTTTAAGTGAAAAAAGAGGAAAGCAAAATTATTATTATATTGGCAATAGACATTTTCAAATTGCAGAGTTAAAACTTTTGGTGGACTCTATACAGTCTGCAAAATTTATGACAGTTAAAAAATCCAATGAGCTAATCAAAAAACTTGAGAGTTTTGTGAGCAAACACGAGGCATCTATGTTGCAAAGACAAGTATATGTATCCGAAAGAATTAAAACTATAAATGAAAGTATTTATTATAATGTTGACAAAATTCACACAGCTATAAGCCAAAATTGTCAGATAAAATTTAAGTATTTTCAATGGGATATGTATAAAAATATGGTACCGAGAAAAGCTAGAGAGTTTTATGAGGTTAGCCCTTGGGCTTTATCTTGGGACGACGAAAACTATTATTTAATTGCTTTTGATAGTGATGAAAATAAAATTAAGCACTTTAGAGTAGATAAAATTCAGGATATTAATTTAGTTGAATTAAAAAGAGATGGTAAGGATATATTTGAAAAATTTGACTTAGGTGCTTATTCAAAAAAGACTTTCGGAATGTTTAACGGTGAAGAAAGAAATGTAAAACTTCTTTGTAAAAGTAATTTTGCTGGAGTTATTATTGACCGTTTTGGAAAAGATGTCGTAATGACACCTGTAGATGAGGATAGTTTTACTGTAAATGTTAATGTGGCTTTAAGTAAACAGTTTTTTGCTTGGGTATTTGGGTTAGGTGCAGATGTTAAAATAATAGAGCCGGAATATGTAGTTGATAAAATGAGAGAAGAGGTTAAAAGACTTATGGTTCAGTACGGGGTTTAAAAATTTTAGTTGGGTGATGATATATGCTTTATATAGCGGTTTTGTTTTTGCTATTTTTATACATAAAGGAAACGAAGCTTGAGGGGATTTTGGCGATTGTTCTTGGAATTATAGGTATTCTATTATTCTTTGTTACTCTATGGATTTTTATTTTTATTAAAGAAAATTTTAG
>JADIMX010000103.1 GCA_017694425.1 Candidatus Fimicola merdigallinarum | reverse complement strand
CCGGTATGTCTCGTGGGCTCGGAGATGTGTATAAGAGACAGTGTTAATACTTGTACAATAAATATAACATATTTATGAATAATATTCAAGGCTTATCTATGTACAAAAAAAATACATAAAATATTTAATATTAAAAAAACCCTCAAAAATCATATAAACAATTTTCGAGGGCTTTTAAATATGTTATATGTAACTTATCAGTCTTTTAATCCCATAAGTTCATCACTAAAGATTCTTAAATCCATAAGTTTAATTTCGCCATTTACTCTATCAATCTTAGGCTCAAATTCCATCATATCAAGAATCTGCGTCTGGAGGTCAATTCCAGGAGCGATTTCTACAAGGTGTAATCCATCTTCTTTAAGTTCAAATACACATCTCTCTGTTATGTACATTACTTTCTGACCATTTTTGTTAGCTATATCGCCATTGAAAGTAATCTGCTCAACTGCATTAATGAATTTTTTCTTTTTACCTTCCTGAGCAATTACAACTTTTCCATCTTCCACTTTAACTTTTAAGCCACCTGCTGTAAAAGTACCACAGAAGAATACTTTAGGTGTGTTCTGAGTGATATTTATGAAACCACCACAACCAGCAATCATTGGACCAAAACGGCTAACGTTTATGTGACCGTTTTTATCACATTCAGCAAGTCCGAGATATGCAAGGTCAAGTCCGCCACCGTCATAGAAGTCAAACTGATAACCCTGGTCAAGTATAGCATCTGGGTTCATTGAAGCACCGAATCTTCTACCACCCTGAGGAATACCACCAACAGGACCACCCTCAACTGTAAGTGTCATATAGTCGCCAATACCCTCTTCACAAGCAACAGATGCAACATATTCAGGAGCACCAACTCCAAGATTTACAGCAACATCTTTTTCAAGCTCTAAAGCACCACGTCTACCAATGATTTTTTTAGCATCAAGAGGAAGAACTTCTACATTTCCACCTTCTGGAGCACGTTTTTCACCTGAAAGACTTGGGTCATATTCGCAATCTAATGACTGTTCGTGGTCTTCTGGGTCAGCAACTACAACGTAATCTACATAAATTCCAGGAATTTTAACAAGACGAGGGTCTAATGTTCCTGCCTTAACAACTCTTTCAACCTGAACAACAACAATACCGCCACTATTTTTTGTAGCCTGAGCAACAGATGTTCCTTCAAGTGATGCAACTTCTTTTTCCATTGTTATGTTACCACTTTCATCTGCATATGTACCTCTAATGAAAGCAACATTTATAGGGAATGCTGGGTAGAAAAGATAATCTTCACCTTTTATATTGATTAACTCAACAATGTCTTCTGTTGTAATATCGTTAACCTTTCCTCCACCATTTCTTGGGTCGATAAATGTACCGATACCTACTTTTGTAATTGTTCCTGGCTTATGAGCAGCAATATCTCTAAAAAGATGACATAAAGAACCCTGTGAAACATTGTATGCTTCCATTTCATTGTTCATAGCCATTTTACCTATAGCAGGTATTGTAGCCCAATGACCCGCAATAAATCTTTTCATAAGACCTTTATGTGCGTAATGCTCAGCACCACGACCATCTTTATTTCCCTGTGAACCAGCATAAATATATGTTATATCTTTAGGTTCGCCAGTTTCAAGGAATCTTTTTTCAACAGCTTTGTTAAGTGCCTCAGGAAGAGCACTTCCAACGAATCCACTTGTTGTAAATGTATCGCCATTTTTAATAAGCTTAGCAGCTTCATCGGCAGTAATAATTTTAACCTGTCTCATAGCAATATCCTCCTAATTTGTCTATTGAGAATACAAGCTCTAAAATAAGGCTAGTTATTCTAGAGCTTGATTTGTAATTGTATATTAAAAAGACTTAAAATTTAATGTAATTACATCATTTCAACGAAACTCTGTATTCTTGTTCTAACCTGTTCGAAAGCTGTAGCTTCCTGGTCTACTTCTATCATAATATTTCTGATACCTTTTTCTTCGAACTGTCTGTACATTATTGGGTAATCCCATTCTTCTGGGTCACAGAATTTCATCATAGCTACGATAATGGCGTCAGCACCTGTCTGCTCAACCATATCCATAAGCATTTTTCCTCTATATTTCTTTGTATCTGTTGCTACTGAACAACCATACATTCTCTGCCATACTCTAGCAAGTCTGTATAATGGTCCTTCTTCTCCGTCAAGAACGTCAACTCTAATCTGTCTTGATTCCTGAGCAAGGTCGTCAGCAACGATAGCGATTCCGTTTTCTTTAAAGATATCAAGTAATTCATTAGGCTCTGCGAGGATACCTGTGATAACAACTTTTTTACCTGTCCAAGGTTCAACTGGCATAGCTTTGATTTCTTCCATAAGCTCTTTTACGAGTGCAGTATGTTTTGATTTTTCCATAAACATTCTTGATTTAAATACTGCGTGACGAGCAACAGGGTCGATAATCTGTGGATAGTCAGCTGCTACCTTAACGAATTCACGCATAGTAGCTCTATTTTCGTTGTAAACTTTGATAGATTCTTCGATAGCTGCATTTGTTATAGGTTCGCCAACGATTTCTTCAAGTTTTCTCTTAACTATTTTATATTCTTCTACTAAGAATTTATTAGCTGCTTCAAGTCCTCTGTTCTGAGGGTGTGTGAACACGATTACAGGAGATGTTCCTTTCCATTTCTGGCTTAAACATTTTAATGTATCACAAGGAACTGAAATAAGTACAGCTGCTAAATCATCATAAGCACCTTCGCACTGTAATTCCATAACCTGCTGCATAATTGAACAAGCGAAAGCTGGAAGATATGTACGAGCTTTTGTGATTTTTTTCTGTCCACCCCAGATACCCATTGGAAGGTAACCTGTAGCGTGTACTAATTCTTCAGGAGCGTAAAGTGGTAAAATACCGATAGCACCTTTTCCTGTTTCTGCTTTATAGTCGTCCATTGCTTTTTTAGGATTTCCTGCAACTTCTTTTAACTGATTTAAAATTGTTTCATATCTACTCATTCTACTTCTCCCCCTTATTCTTCTTCAGCAATCTGCTGTTCCATCATTTCTGCTAATGCCTGAACACGAGTATCGAACTGTGCAGGTGCAAAGTTACGAGGGTCTGTCTGGTCACCATCAAAGCTTACGTATGGTTTTCCTGTTTTCTCTTTGATAAGCTCAGCAGTTTCTACGTTAAGGAAGCTCATTAATTTACAGCTTCTGTTAAGGTGGTAAGCAACACCGTCACACTGTCCACCGTTAACTATGTCAAGAAGAACATTAACTTTGTTTTCAAGACAAGTATTGATGTAAATTCTTGTGTAAGCTTCAGCCATTCCGTGTAATGATTCATCATTAGCATCATAAGAAAGGTTCCAAAGTCCTGGGTAAGCTGAACCTGTCATAATTGAACCTAAAGCTTTAAGTGATTTGAAAGTATGTCCTAAGTAAGGCCATACAGCGATACCTTCCCAAGTAATACGTGTTTTTTCAGCACCTTTGAATGCGTAAACACCATTTTTAAGATTTTCTTCAATTTCATCAGCAAATTTTCTAAATGTAATTTCAGCATAGTCACGGCTTCTAGCACAAACGATAAGAGCCATATAGTTAAATAAATCGAAGCAGTTAAGTGGAGATGGTTTGTAGTGTGATAACGCTGCAATTCTGTTCCACTGAGCAACTGAACGCTGTGTCTGTTCTCTAACTTCTTTGAATTTTTTGTAGTCAAATGGTCTACCACAAATAACTTCGAGCTGAGAAATAGCATTTCTGAACTGGTCAGCAATGTATTCTTTAGCATAGTCAGGGATAGGCATTGTGTGGTTAAATGGTACGTCGATTACGATACAAGGAATATCTAATTCAACAGCAAGGTTTTCATACCATTTAAGAAGTGTGTTACAAATATTGTTACAAGTAATAACAAGGTCTGGAAGTGGAACTCTTGCCGCCGGAGAGTTAGCAAGTGTTTCAGGAGTTTTGCCTGTTAAAGCTTCCTCTTTTAATAATTCCATATAACCCATATTAACACGACCGTATGAACAACAGTCAATAGAGTAGCCTTTTCTATCTGCTACTTCAAGAAGGTCTAATGCACCTTTTCTTGCACCGATACCAGCAGCGTGTGTTTCTGGATATACCATAGCAATATCCATAGCTACACAGAATTCAGATGGTGCAACTGAAGCTGACCAACAAACGAGTTTGCCGTTCTTTTTAGCCTCTCTTGCCTCTTCATCTAATTTTGCCTGATAATGTGCTAACAATTCCTTTGCTTTTTTGCCTGTAGTTTCGAACATCTTCAATCCCTCTTTCTTTATCTTATTGCTTCTTGGTATGCGAATAACGCAGCACCTAAAGCTCCTGTTGTTTGTGGGTTTGGCGCCACAATAACTTTTCTGTTTAATTCTCTTTCTATTGCTCGTACGACACCAGCATTTTTAGCAACGCCACCTGTCATAACAACAGCATCTTCAAGCCCGCCTCTGAAAGCAAGACCACAAGCCTTACTTGCAACGGACTGATGTACGCCTGCAATAATGTTTTCTTTTGAAACACCCTGTGATAACTGGGAAATAACTTCTGATTCAGCGAAAACTGTACAAGTACTACTAATAGATGCAATCTCTGTAGCACGACTGTCATATTCAGCCATATCATCTAATGTTATTTCTAAAACTCTTGACATTACATCAAGAAATCTTCCTGTTCCGGCAGCACATTTATCATTCATAAAGAACTGTTTAACGCCACCTTTATTATCAAGACGGATAGCTTTTGCGTCCTGACCACCAATATCTATTATAGTTCTGGCCTCTGGTACTAAAAAGAAAATACCTTTTGCGTGACAGCTTATTTCGCTGACCTGCTTATCAGCCTCTTTAAAAGCAAATCTTCCATATCCCGTTGCTACAATTTTAGTCATATCTTCCATTTTAAGGCCACTTACTTCTAAAGCTTTTTCTAAAGCTCTTTTAGGGCCAGAAGAACCTGTACCAACCTGGATAACCTCTGCAGCAACAATGCGGTTTCCGTCTTCAAGAATGACTACTTTTGAAGATGCTGAACCAACATCTATTCCCATTGTGTACATTAGAAATCCTCCTTCAAGTATTGCACTACAATCATTGTAATTTTTTCATAATCAAGACAAATTTCTGTCTTTTTTATCAATTTTTTATCATTATAACATTTTTATTTTTTATATGCAATATATATTGTTAAAAAATTATTTTTTAAATTTCAAAGAAGTATAACAACACTTTTTAAACATTTCTTACGATATCAGTATATAAAAATAAGATTATATGTACAAATGTAACTAATGCAATGTGTTTAATTTTAACTCTATAAAAAAACAATTTTAAACCTAACATCATATAAAAATGATATTATTTTTCAACAAGGTTATTTTCAAAAGATATTTGATTACTTTTTAACATAATTATAACTTAAATACAATAACATACTATGATTTTTATAAACCTATTATTACCAAAAAACAAAAACCTGCATATAAACGCAGGTCAAAAATACTATTGTTATTTTATATCAATATAAATCTCAGTCTTTTTCTAGGAAATATTCCATAAGATTACAGCCATTGTCAAAAATTAAACTAGATTTTTTAGCTTCATTTTCTGTATAACCTTTGAAATCATTTCCCATATCTTTTCTACTATCATATATTAAAAATGGTACTGGGTCAGATGTATGTGTTTTCAATGCTATAGGTGTTGGGTGGTCAGGAAGTATCATCATTCTAAAATCTTCCCCGCTCTTTTCAAGTCCTTCTTTTACAAACTTTACAATATCTCTATCAATATATTCTATGGCTTTAACCTTATTTTCGGTTTCGCCTCTATGACCACACTCGTCAGGAGCTTCAACGTGTATGTAAACAAAATCATTTCCGTCTAAAAGAGTTTTTAGTCCGGCTTCCCCTTTTCCAACAAAATTAGTGTCTATATTTCCAGTTGCACCTAAAACCTCAATTACCTCCATATCAGCACTCATACCAATTCCTTTTATAAGGTCAACAGCAGATATAACTGCACCATTAAGCCCTGTCTTTTCTTTAAAATTATCTACATTAGGTTTTGTACCCTCGCCCCAAAGCCATATAGAATTTGCTGGTTTTAAGCCATTTTCTACTCTTTTTTTATTTACAGGGTGATTTTCAAGCACAGCTCTACTCTTATCCATAAGCTCAAATATCAATTCATTTTTAGGAAGATAGTCTTTAATCTTTCTATCTGAAATATCGTGTGGTGGTGTAAGACTTAAATTATTCTCACCTTTATTCCATATAAGGCAATGGCGATAGCTTATACCTGAAAAAAACTCAATTCCCTCTCTTGAAAGCTCCTTATTTACAGCCTCTATAAGCTCTCTTGCCTCCTCTGTAGATATTTCTCCGGCACTGTAATCAATCATAGTTCTATCGTAAATACTATCTTCATCAGAAAGCGTTACAAGGTTGCATCTAAGTGCAATATCATCATCTTTCATATCTATACCAATACTTACAGCTTCCAAAGGTGAACGACCTGTATAGCAAGTTAAAGGGTCATAACCCATTGCAGAAAGATTTGCAACGTCACTTCCGGCCTTCATACCATCAGGAACAGTTTTTACCATACCGCAAACACCTTTACTTGCCAAATAATCCATATTATCTTTACTTGCAACCTCAAGTGGAGTTTTATTTCCAAGCTCGCAAATAGGATAATCTGCCATACCGTCACCAAGAATAACTATATATTTCATATTAAAACCACATCTCCTTACCCCATAGAAAAACATTTGTCTTTGTATAAAATACTTTTTTAATTATAACTCAGTAATTATATATAGTAAAGATTATTTTTAAGTACAATGTCAAAAAATTCCATAAAAAAAAGTGGCTCTAAAAACTCGAAACCACTTTTAATATATCAATATTCTTTTAACATAGAAACAACTTTTTTATTTTTAAGTATGTATCTAAATAAAGGATAACCTATTATTGTAACAACAACAAATTCACCAAGCATTACAGTTGCTGTTGTGTAGAAGAATGGAAGTTTTGATATCCACCAAAGTTCAAAACCAACAAATATACAGAAAATTGTAGGCCATAATGTAGCAACAAAAAGACTTTTTGTCTTACTTATAGCTATAACTGTACATAATGTACCCATTGTACCAAATATAACATCAATAATTCCTAACGGACTAAAGATATTAGCTATGGCACAGCCTAACACAAGACCTGGGGCAAATATAGGGTTAATAAATACTAAAAGTACCATAAGTTCAGAAAATCTAAACTGTATTGGTCCATAAGCTATTGGGGCTATGGCCACCGTAAGCACAGCATATAAAGCTGCTGTTATTCCTATAATCGCAAGCTTTTTAACATTTAAATTCATCATTATAATGTACCTCCTACACCGAAATCAGTAATATTCCATAAAACTTCAATATTAGGTTCTTTATCAAGATACCCGTATTTTTCTCTAAACCAGTTTATAAGCTCTGGGTCTGATTTTATATCTGTAGAATTATCCACAAATACATTTATGCAACCACGTTTAAAGTATTTTTTAAGACAATCCATATCATAGTCAATCATCTCTTTAGTTTGACCCTTTATACCTACCATAAGGCATATAGATTCAAAATACTTTGCAACTTCTTCTGGCCCACTAAATACAGTACCTTTTTTAAGTACATTATTTCTGAAGTAATCATCAAATGTTTCAACGCCGTTTTTAAACACAATAGGCACACCGAAAAATTCTCTAATTTCATCAAGTCTGTGTCTGTAAGACCAATAGCTTTCAAAAAACAAAAGCTTAATACCTTTTGAGTGTACAATATCCCTTATTTCACTAAGAGTTTCTTTTGGAAGCTCAAATACACTTCCGGAGTTTATAACCTCCAATACACCCTTAAAACCTGTTACATTACCAAGAACTTCTTTGTTGAACTTAATCATTTCTTCTTCATTATCTTCATTGTCATCAATGTAATCACAAAAGGCACATCTGCCCCAAGTACACCTATGACCTTTAAGAAGAACGATTTCTCTTGGATTTTTGTTTTCGATAACGCTGTATCGAATCATTTCTTCCATTTTTATGTTTCCTCCCTGTTTTTTATTTTCGAGATGGTTATGCAAGGAACATCTCCATATCTATTATAAAAGGAATAAATCCCTCTATAACCT
>JADIMX010000102.1 GCA_017694425.1 Candidatus Fimicola merdigallinarum | reverse complement strand
GTCTATAAAATAATTCTAAAAATATATTTACTATTTTCAATTAAAAAACTTATATCATATCACAAAATATTTATTTTAGTAATAAATTTTCATAAGAGTAAGCCCCTCCGGTCCTGCTGTTTTCCCAGCTCTTGCCCTATCCATACTAGCTATTATATCGCCCATATCCTCCGGCTTTATCTTAGAAAGCCCTACATATATTAAAGTTCCAGCAATTATTCTCACCATATTGTATAAAAATCCGTCGCCAGTAACGTATATTTCCACAATATTACCGTTCTTTTCAACAGCAATATCAAAAATCGTTCTAACTGTAGATTTAACCTCTGTCTGTGATGAACAAAAACCTTTAAAATCGTGAGTTCCTTTAAAATACACAGATGCCTCTTTCATTTTTTCCACATCTAAAGGTCTGTGGACAAACTCAGTATACTTCCTCTCCATAGGATTTTTATACTCACTATTTAATATTCGATATCTATAAGTCTTTTTTACACAATCATATCTTGGGTGAAAAGTATCAGAAACAAGCTCTGCACCGCTTGCCACAATATCCTCCGGCAAAAAGGAATTTAAGGCACGAGGTAGCCTTTCAACAGGAATATTTGTATCCACATCTAAAACTACTCTCTGACCTAATGCGTGAACACCTCTATCTGTACGACTAGCACCTATAAGCTCAAAATCCTTTCTAAAAAGAGAATTACAAGCTTCATATAACTTTTGTTCCACAGTAGGAACAGGGTCACCTTTCTGCCTTTGCCAGCCAAAATAATTAGTACCGTCATAGGCAACTGTCAAAAGAATTCTCATACTTTTCTCCTCTCCCTAATTTTTATCCAAACATAAGAAATAATAAAAATAATACCGTAAGTCATAACAAACTTTGATATAAAGCTAAATCCTAAGTCTGTTATAAAATGACGCCACATATAATGCGTACACTCATATATTATTATACAATGGTAAAGGTATATATAAAAACTTAAACTATCCACACCCCTTAAAAGTGCCACTTTATCCATAAGTTTTCCACCTATAATTTTACCCACCATAAGCACAAAAAGTATTGCTGAAAAAATGTATATAGTGTGAACATCTTCAATAAATCGTATATTAACCCTACCAAGAGAGTTTATATAACTAAGACCTCCATTGACCATTGCTGATAAAATAAATATAAGTGACACAATAGCCTTATTTTTCATTAGACCATCATAAAATCTATCATAATTTACACCTATATAGCACCCACAAACCCAATAAGCTAAATATGAAGTAAATAATCTATCATTATATATAAAACTTCTGCTAGGACTTATTATACTTACTATCTCCGGTACCCATTTATGGCAGAAAATCATAAACAGTATTGAAAATGGAATTGCTATAAACACATCAACTTTTTTAACCATTTTAATCCACAGAGGCATAAGTATATAAAACTGAAATATTATTACAACAAAATAAAAATGACTTACTAAATTGCCTAAAAATATGCCTTCTAAAAGCTCATATATATTAAAGCCTTGATAATAATTATTGTGGATAAAATACAAGTAATACACCGTAACACTTATAATATATGGCACAAGTATTTTCTTCACCCTAGAAATCATAAACTTAAAATAATTTAGCTTTTTATCCTTTATGCCCATAAAAAACTTAACGCTACTAAGAAGTATAAAGCCCTGCACTACAAAGGCAGATAATCTCCAAGGGAAAAATATAGCCATATATTCTAAGCTAGTCTTATCAAGTTCATTTACAGATGATGAGCATATATGTATAAGCATAACCAACAAACACAGCAATACATTTACAAAAGAAAGCTCTTTTCTTCTCAAATATACCCCTCCTTTTAATACAAAAGACCTTGATATTTCACAAGGTCTTTAAAACTTTAAAAAACAACAGCCAAAACTATACTTATAATTGTGTATAAACCTATAAACACAAAAGCCTTATAATCGTGGTTTTGAAGCTTTATTACATTCATTCTAGTTCTATTTTCAGCACCATTATAACATCTTGACTCCATAGCCATAGCAAGTTCCTCTGCACGTCTAAATGAGGATATAAAAAGTGGCACAAGTATAGGTACAAGATTTCTCGCCTTTTCAAATATATTTCCCGTATCTAAATCAGCACCTCTTGCCTGCTGAGCCTTCATAATATTGTCAGTTTCCTCAAGAAGTGTAGGAATAAACCTAAGTGCTATAGTCATCATCATAGCTATCTCGTGGGAAGGTACTCCTATCTTTCTAAAAGGCTTTAAAAGGTACTCTATACCGTCTGTAAGCTGTATTGGTGTAGTTGTAAGGGTCATAATAGATGAACCTACAATAAGGAGAATAAGCCTTAAACACATAACTCCAGCCATATAAAGACCTTTTGTCGTAACAGTTATAAAACCAAAACTAAAAAGCATTGTACCCTCTTTAGTGGCAAAGGCATTTAAAAATGCTGTAAAAAATATAATTACAAAAATACTCTTTATACCTCTAAGCATAAATGAAACTGGCACTTTTGACATTTTTATAACTGTTGCCAAGGCAAGAAGTACAAAAGCATATGCTGTAAAGCTATCCATAACAAAAAGGGATATAACGTATATATAAGTTGCAATTATCTTTACCCTAGCATCAAGTCTATGAATAGGAGAATCTACCGGATAATACTGACCTATTGTAATATCTCTTATCACTTACTGTCGCCTCCTTTCTCTGAAAGAAGCTCATAAAGCACCTTTGACGCCTCATTAACTGTATAAACATCTTTAGGTACATCTATGCCTAATTCTATAAGTCTTTCAAATACATAGCTTATCTGCGGTGAGGCAAGTCCCATTTTTTCAAGCTCATCAACTCTAGCAAAAACCTCTTTAGGTGTACCCCTCATAACGCATCTACCTTTATACATAACTATAATGTTATTAACAAGCTTTGCAACGTCCTCCATAGAATGAGAAACAAGTATAACAGTTATACCTAGTTTCTCTTGCATAACCTTTATAGATTCAAGAATTTCATCTCTACCTTTAGGGTCAAGACCAGCAGTAGGCTCATCAAGAACAAGAACCTCCGGATTCATAGCTAAAACTCCAGCTATGGCAACACGTCTTTTCTGCCCACCGGAAAGCTCGAAAGGAGATTTTTCATAATATTCAGCAGAAAGACCAACAGTTTCAAGAGCTTTTTTAACTCGTGTATCAACTTCCTCATCAGAAAGTTTCATATTTTTAGGGCCAAAAGCCACATCTTTATATATAGTCATCTCAAAAAGCTGATGCTCAGGATACTGGAATACAACGCCAACCCTCTGTCTAACCTCTTTAAGTTTAGTTTTATCAGCGAAAATATCCATACCATTTAAAAGTATACCACCACTAGAAGGCGACATAATAGCATTTAAATGCTGTATAAGTGTTGACTTACCTGAGCCAGTATGACCTATAACTCCAACAAAGTCACCTTTTTTAATAGATATATTAATATCATCTAAGGCTTTCTTTTCAAATACTGTTCCAGCATTATAAACGTGAGTAAGATTTTTAATCTGTATGCCGTCAAAATTTGAGCTACCGTCAAATAGCCTTTCAGCCTCCGATTTTAAACTATCAATATCTATGTCTTTAACATTTTCTATGCTATTTAAAGTATTTTCAATGCCTTTAATACGACATATCTCAGATACCATTTCATCTACATTCAATATATCTTCGGCTATATCAATACTTTTACTAGCTAATATACCTGCAACCTCTGTAACCTGTGGCACATCAAGACCATAGCCCTTAAGCCTGTCCACTTGACGAAAAACCTCTTTAGGTACTCCCTCCATAACAAGATTACCATCATCAATTACAAAAACTCTATCGGCACGAACAGCCTCGTCCATATAATGAGTAATAAGTATTATTGTTATGCCCTCCTCCTTATTAAGACGCATAACAGTTTCTATTACATCTTTTCTGCCAAGAGGGTCAAGCATAGCAGTAGGCTCATCAAGAATTATACAGTCCGGTTTCATAGCCAAAACACCAGCTATTGCAATACGCTGTTTCTGTCCACCTGAAAGCTTTGATGGAGCATTTTTTCTAAACTCCTGCATACGAACAGTATCTAAAGCCATATTAACCCTTTTGTGTATCTCCTCAGAGCTTAAACCCATATTTTCAGGGCCAAAAGCTATATCTTCCTCAACAACAGTAGCAACTATCTGATTATCGGGATTTTGAAAAACCATTCCCGCACTCTGGCGTATATCCCAAATAAATTCATCATTTTTAGTGTCGTAACCATTTACCCATAATGTGCCTGAAGTCGGCTTTACAAGAGCATTTATATGCTTTGCAAGTGTAGACTTTCCAGAACCATTATGCCCAAGTACAGCAACAAATTCACCTTTTTTTATGGAAATATTAACATTGTTTAAGGCTAAAAAAGTTTCCTCCTTAGAACCCTTTTCAGTATCAACCATTTTTTTGTATTCATAGGTCAAGCCCTCTGCTTTAACCATATCCATAGCCGTCACCGTCCAAAATAAATAAGTCTATGGCATTATAAAAATGCTCACAGCTAAGTGAAATAATAAGTTAAAAACGGTGAAATGTCAACCTATTTAGGCATAAAGTAGTATTGATACTGTGTACAAAAATATAAACATAAATCATTTTATTTAAAGGTGATTATCTTATAAAT
>JADIMX010000101.1 GCA_017694425.1 Candidatus Fimicola merdigallinarum | reverse complement strand
GTATTATAAGCGTTATCATATTCATACCTCAATTAAAAAATAAATTAAACTATTTATAAGTATAGCATATTTTACTGTTTATTCTACAAAATATTTAAAATTATTGATTACAAAATAAAAAGGCTGTGACTAAAAAATCACAGCCAACAAACAAATGAGGGATAATGTTCGCAATAATAATACAAATTTTAAAATATTTACTATAATACAGTTTATAAAAGTTTTTTATATTTATTAGAAAGAAGCAAATCCTCTACCAAAAGACTTGCATTCTTCTATACCACTATCATCAGGCATACCATTTATCATAAAGCCTGTATCGTAAAGATTAGCATTTTTATCATTTACTCTCTCTTCCCAATCTCTAATCCATTGACCGTCACCCCAGCCATAAGAACCAAAAATCGCAATTTTCTTACCTGAAAGATTATTTTCAATACTCATAAAGAATGGTTCAAACTCTGTTTCTTCTAAAACTTCGTCACCCATAGCAGAGCAACCAAAAGCTATTTTATCATAATCTTTTATATTTCCTGAAAAGCTAGAAACATCAGTTACAGTAACATCAGCCCCTGCCTCTTTTAAGCCTTCGCCAATAGCATTTGCCATAGCCTCGGTATTTCCTGTTCCACTCCAATATATTACAGCTATTTTTTCCATATAAAAACCTCCTTAATTTAGAAAACCCCTAAAACCTTTAAAACAGATTTGCCCGATTTTCTCCTATTCTCCATAACTTCTTTGCATTTACGGTACTGCCAAAAAGTTTTTTCAGCATTTTTCTCATCACCGTAAACTTTCCAGTAGCCATAAAACTTATAGTTTTTGCCACTATTTTTTATATATTCAAAAACATCTTCCTTTGGATAGCCTAAGAAAAACCCTATCTCGTGAGGAAATTCTTCACAACCTGTAATCCTTTTACCTAGAAAATCGAGAGTTTTTTCTAAGTCATCTAAAGTTTTAGGTATTTCATAACCCTCACTTTTTAAAAGATAAGAAACCTTTCTATCACTTAAATAAGAAAACATTTTTGTTTTGCGATAAACAAGTATAAATATTCGGTTCTGGCATTGATAGAGTGCCTTGAAATAAATATCTTTAGAGTTTAAAAGCTCATTGTATATTTCCATTTCTTTTAAAATACTTTCGCTATCTTCCATACTGCAAGAAAAAAGATTTGACTGTTTTATACCAAAAAGAGTTGGTGCACAATGTAATATAAGCATATTTTCAAGAGAACTCATACCAAAAACCTCCATTTATAATTTAGTTAGTTAGTTAACACTAACTTTAATCCAAAAAAATTTATTTTAATTTACACTATATATTAAAATGATTAATTCCATTAGTTAGTCTATTCTAACTATTTTCCAAAAAAAATTATTAATCTTTATGTATTTTAAAACCAAAATTTTATAAAATATAATTAAGCTAAATACTTACTTAAAAATCCTAATATAATCATCAAAATATTTTTATACTTCCACTAGTTTTTTAAATCAAAAACTTTGTTATCCATACTTACCATATATTTTTATTTAATTATGTTTAAACTAAAGCATAATACTTTGAAAATATATTATCTATATTCTTATACTATTTAAACTATTAAAAAATAAAGTTTACCTTCAAAACTTCCTACTCTCAATTAGTTAGTCGCATCTAACTATTTCCAAAAAATTTAATGATGCTCCTCCAATATTCTTTTTAATGCACAAGAGCTACTACTGTGACAATGAACCATTTTTATATTATTTTTCTTAGCCTCCTGAGTTGCTCCCGATACCATTTTATGAGAAACAGTATTTGTAAAAAGCACCATAAGGTCGGCATTACCAATTTTATTTTTAAAATCTGCTGGCATACGTGTAAAAACCTTAGCCTTACATTTATAACATTTACATATATCTATATACTGTCTAACCATACGGTCGTGACCACCTACTATTATAACACTCATACTGCCTCCTTTTTGTTAGCTACAACTAACTTACAAATTGATATTATCATAACAAAAATATACTGTCAACACTATTTTAAATAAAAAAGTACTGTTGATAAACATTATCAACAGTACCTATAAAAATCTTATTTCTCTTCTTTTTTAATATCTATTTTAATGTGAACATCACTAAGCTGTTTTTCTGAAACTTCGGCTGGTGCTCCCATCATAACGTCCTGAGCTGACTTATTCATTGGGAATGGAATAATCTCACGAATACTGTCCTCTCCGGCAATAAGCATAATCATACGGTCAACACCTGGTGCAATACCTGCGTGTGGAGGTGCACCGTAACAGAATGCGTTATACATAGCAGGGAATTTAGCTTTAACATCTTCCTCGCCAAGACCTACCATTTCAAATGCTTTAACCATTATTTCTGGGTCGTGGTTACGAACAGCACCTGAAGAAAGCTCTACACCGTTACATACAAGGTCGTACTGGTAAGCATATATATCAAGTGGGTCTTTCTCTAAAAGGTCTTTCATACCACCCTGTGGCATTGAGAAAGGATTATGGCAGAACTCAAGCTCCCCTGACTCCTCACCGATTTCATACATAGGGAAGTCAACAACCCAACAGAATTCATAACGCTCTTTATCCATATGACCAGCAACTGTGTTACCAAGAATTTTTCTAAATACACCTGCTGTTTTCTGAGCAACATTTTTCTTACCTGCTGTAAGACCAACAAAGTCACCAGCTTTAAGACCTAAAGCCTTAGTAACCTCTTCATTTCTATCAGCAAGGAATTTAGCTATACCACCGGCAAAGTTTCCGTTTTCATCAACTTTAAACCAGAATGCTTTATTTCCTGTCTGTACCTCTACATCAGCACACATTTTATCTATAACTTTTCTTGTTTCTTTACAGTCGCTAACAACAATAGCCTTAACAACATTGCCCTCAAATGGACCAAATCCACAGTCTTTCATACACTCTGTTGCGTCCTGTAAAACAAGGTCAATACGAAGGTCAGGCTTGTCTGAACCGTAAGTTTCCATAGCATCATTGTATGATACTCTTCTAAAAGGAACTGTTGAACCATTTTTATATTTACCGTATTTAGCAAATATAGGTGGTAAAACCTCCTCAAGTACTTTGAAAACGTCTTCCTGTGTTGCGAAAGCCATTTCCATATCAAGCTGATAGAACTCACCTGGAGAACGGTCAGCACGAGCGTCCTCATCTCTAAAGCAAGGAGCTATCTGGAAATATCTATCAAATCCTGATGTCATAAGAAGCTGTTTAAACTGCTGTGGAGCCTGTGGAAGTGCGTAGAATTTTCCTGGGTGATTTCTTGAAGGCACAAGGTAATCTCTAGCTCCCTCAGGTGATGAGCAAGTAAGGATTGGAGTTGTTATCTCTAAAAATCCCTGTTCTGTCATACTTTTTCTAAGCTCAGCAACAACATTACTTCTTAATATAATTTTATCCTTAACAGCTGGATTTCTTAAATCAAGGTAACGGTATTTAAGACGAGCATTTTCGTCAGCCTCTTTTGAATGGTTAATTTCAAAAGGAAGCTCATTATATTTACATTTACCTAAAACTTCAATATCTGTTGGAACAACTTCAATTTCACCTGTTGGTAAATTCTGATTTTTGCTAGAACGCTCTCTAACAACACCAGTTATAGAAAGTGTAGACTCACAATTAATGCCATCAATTTTAGCCATCATCTCATCTGTTTCTATAACCACCTGAGTTGTACCATAAAAATCTCTTAAAATAAGGAAACCAAGGTTTTTACTAACCTGTCTTAAATTTTCATACCAACCAACGATAGTAACTGTTTCCCCTACATTACTAATACGCAAGTCGTTACAGGTATGTGTTCTTGACTGAAACATAAATACACCTCTTACTTTTTTATCATCTTTTAAAATATTGTTCTATTTTATACATTAGCCTAATTATTATAATATAAAGCTAATATTTCTTCAATAAAAAAACCAATAAACTAATGCTTTATTTATTAATTGTTATATTGAAATAACAAAAAACTTATATATTAGTATACCATTTCTCTTCACTTTTTTCCATTATAGTTATTAAAATTAGGTAAAATATACCTCCAAACATTGTAAATAACCTAAAAAAATGATAATATATAGTGCATATTTCAATAATATATACAGAGGTATTTTTATATGGAAGAAAAAATAAAAAACACACAAAAAAAGCGTGAAGGATTTATTGTAATGGTACTTTCTATTTTTGCTATACTTTCTGTTATAAGCGTTATTATTGTCCACAATAAAATGCTTAAAAACGCACAGATTATGGGTAGCGAAATAGCTAAAAGTTTTTCTACAAAAGAAAATACAAATATATATAACTCCGAACTTCTTTTAAATAATGCGTCACTAATACTGGAAAACCAGCTAAGCTATAACCCGTCAGAGGAAGATATATGGAGATGGATTGAAGAATACGTTATATATTTAAAAGAAAATCTTAATTCTAAAAATATAAATATGTATGCATCTATAAATAAAAAACTAGTTGCTGCCGGTGTTTGGGACGGTGTCGATAGGTTTATTACAGAAGATACAGTATGGTATAAAAACGCAGTAGAAGCCAACGGAAACGTAGCCTATACAGATAGTTATACAGACTCAAAAACTCAACTTCCTGTAATAACTATATCAAAAAAAGTGCAAAATGTTCCTTGCGTTGTGCTAGGAATCGACCTTTACCCTGAATACTTTAATTCTTGGGCAGATATAAACACATTACCTGACGGAAGTGCTTTCTTCCTATGTGATACACAGGGAACTCTTATTCACTATGATTCCGGTGGAAAAGAAATAAAAGATGTTCAAAGCTATGTTAATAAACTTACTAAAAAAATTAAAAATGGTACATTTAAAAGTGCTACTTCATACATATATGACCAAAAAAATGTAAAGCAAAGTGTTTATTACAATATAGCTGACAACGGTTGGTTAACAATAATAACTATACCACAAAACCAGCTATTAGATGGTTTAAATCTTCTTATATCAATATACGCCATAATATGTATATCATTTTTAATAATAACTATGGTAATGCACTTAAGGGAGTATAAACTTAATAAAAAATTCGAAATGACAAACGAAACCTTACAGGTTTTAGGCAATTTATACTATGCCATATATAGAATAAACTTTAAAACAGAAACCTACAATATGATAAAGGGTTCTGATATGGTTAAAAGTCACTTAAAAGAGTTTGACAAATATTCAACTCTACTTAATAAATTAGGCGAAATAATAGAAAAAAGTGCTTACAAAGAGTTTACAGAAAGCTTTTCTATTAATGGTATAAAAAGTTTAGTTGAAAAAAATATAACTGACTACGGTGGCGATTTCCTAAGACTTTTTAATGGCGAGTATAGATGGGTTAATGTTCAGTTTTTATATGATAAAGATGTTTGCCCAGATGAAGTTATTATATGCTTTAGAGATGTTGATGAGGAAAAACAGAAACAGTTACAGCATATAAATCTTCTCGAAGAATCTTTAGAATCACAGCAGAAAAATACGGAAGAAAAAAACCTTTTCTTCTCAAACATATCTCACGATATGAGAACGCCATTAAATGCTATTATAGGTATGTCCGAGCTTGCAAAAGGTCAAACAACAAATCCATCTAAAGTTGAATACTACATAAATAAAATTAATTCTTCAAGTAAGCACCTTTTAGAGCTTATAAACAATATATTAGAAGTTTCAACTCTTGAATACGGAAAAACAAAGATAGAAAGTAAGCCTTTTTACATAAAAGAGAGCATTGATGAAGTCTTAGATATGTTTAAAATACAGGCTACACGAGAAAACAAGACTTTAAACTTATACTATGATATTAAAAATGATTTTGTATCTGGCGATTTCTTTAGAATAAAACAGATACTTAACAATATTTTATCGAATGCCTTTAAGTTTACTAATACAAATGACACTATTTCTGTATCGGTAACACAGCTTGATAGTCAGGATAAGTCACAGTACAAAATAACTATAGAAGATACTGGAATTGGTATGTCTAACGAGTTTATAAAGAGAATATTCATACCATTTGAAAGAGAAACACGATTTAGAGAAAAAAATATCGTTGGTACAGGTCTTGGAATGCCTATTGTATACAATACAGTTCAACAAATGGGTGGTAATATTCATATAGAAAGTGAGCTTGGAAAAGGTAGTAAATTTACCGTTACCATACCACTTGATATATTAAAAGATACTGATAATACTACAGATGTTTCAAAAGATGATACTGATATATTAGACGTAAATCTTACAGGTAAAAATATACTTGTAGCCGAAGATAATGAGCTTAATATGGAAATAGTAACAGAAGTTCTAAAAATGCACAATATAAATGTGACACAGGCTTGGAACGGTAGAGAAGCATTTGAAATATTTAAAAATTCAGAATTAAATAGTTTTGATGCAATTCTTATGGACTTACAGATGCCTGAGTTAAACGGTTGTGAGTCCTGCAGACTTATACGAGCTTTAGAAAGAACTGACGCAAAAATAATACCTATTATAGCCCTTACGGCTAATGCTTTTACAGATGATATAGCAGCAACTGTAAATGCAGGTATGAACGCTCATATATCAAAGCCTATAAATTTTGATGATTTAGAAAATGTACTTAAAAGATATTTAAAATAATAAAAAGGGTTATCTTAAAATTTAAGATAACCCTTTTACTTTTATTAATTAAAGCTCTTTTCCATTAGTCTTTATAACATTAGAATACCAATAAAAACTATCTTTTTTAATACGTTTTAAATCTTTTAAATCCATATCTTCACGATTTACATATACAAAGCCATAACGCTTTTTAAATCCCTGATGAGAACTTAAAATATCTATAACAGACCAAGGACAGTATCCAAAAAGGTCAACTCCATCTTCAATAGCAAGGGACATAGCCTCTATATGACCTTTAATATAGTCAATACGATAATCGTCGTGTACCTTTCCATCTTCTGTTAAAACATCAGCTGTTCCAAGTCCATTTTCAGTTACTATAAGTGGTAATCTGTATCTGCTATAATATTCGTTAAGAACAATTCTAAGTCCCATAGGGTCAATTTGAGCACCGTATTCACTGGCTTTAAGATTTACGTTTTTCTCATCTCTACAGTATCCGTACTGGTCAAAATCTACCTGATTTCCACGATATACACGCATACCTATTGGGTGTTCATCATCTACTGGTAAATAACTTGTACAAAGTGTACGATAGTAATTTACAGCTATAAAGTCCATTTTTGCACTCTTTAATAACTCTTTATCTTCCGGCTTCATAACAGGTACAATGTCACGTTCTTTTAAATAACGCATATAGTACCCTGGGTATTCGCCATAGTAATGCATATCAAGGCAGTAATTAGTCTTAAACCAGTCATTCATTTTAGCTGACCATACGTCTTCCGGCTTATTTGTAAGAGGGTATGTACAAGTTGAAGATACAGCCGGACCTATTTTTCCACCCTCCACTATTTCGTGACAAGAGTTAACAGCTAAAGCGTGAGCAAGAAACATATGGTAATCCATCTGAGCTCTAATCTTATCAGCCTTTAAAGGGTCAGGCTCTGTTATATTCATACGTTCGTCTACTCTTATCATAAGGTTCTGCTCGTTGTGTACCTGCCACCATTTTACTCTATCTCCAAAAGCTTCAAAGCATACTCTTGCATATCTATCAAAAGCGTATGCACAGTCACGAATTTCCCAACCATTATATTTTTCAACAAGAGCATACGGTAAATCGAAATGATAAAGTGTTACAAATGGTATTATATCATTTTTTAATAACTCATCAATAACATTGTTGTAAAACTCTATACCCTTTGGATTTATCTCCCCATCACCATCAGGTATAATTCTTGCCCAAGAAATAGAGAAACGATAAACTTTCATACCCATTTCTTTCATAAGAGCAATGTCCTCTTTCCAATGATGATAAAAATCACTAGCTACCTTTGTATCAGCCTGTATTTCTGAACGCTTAAAAGAATTAAAGTCAGCAACTGTCATACCTTTTCCGTCAGCGTCCCAACCGCCTTCTATCTGAAATGCAGATGACCCTGCACCCCATAAAAAATTATCTGGAAAATTCGCCATAATTATCTCCCTTTCTTTATTATCCTTCTATAAAAATAACATTGTCATTTTCTGAAACTTTCTTTGTTCCAATTCCTGAAACATCTTTAAAACTATCACCATTTGTAACTACCACACAAACAGTTGTATCATATCCTAAAGATTTAATCTTTTCAACGTCAAACTTAACTATAGGCTGACCTTTTTTCACCCTATCACCCTCATTTACACACTTAGTAAATCCATCTCCGTTTAATTCAACTGTGTTCATTCCGATATGTATTAAAAGCTCTGCTCCATTGTCTAAAGTAAGTCCTATTGCGTGCATTGTAGGGTATAATACAGAAACTGTACCATCACAAGGTGCAAAAACCTCACCTTTTGTAGGTAATATAGCAATACCTTTTCCAAGTGCCTCAGATGCAAAAACTTCATCTTTAACATCAGTTAATGGATAAGCCTTACCCTCTACTGGTGCTGAAATTGTAATGTCAGTACCTTTGTGATGTATTTTTTCCTGTGGTTTCATATCAGCTGTTTCTTCAAAACCTACAATGTATGTTAATATACAAGCACCAAAGAAAGCAACTGAAATACCAACTAAATAGAATACGAACTGTGAGAAACTTGTACCCTCGCCATAGTATGACATTATTGTTAAAATACCATTGTTTGCAAACCCTGTGTTTACAGCATTACCAATACCCATTATAGCACCGCCTAAAGCACCGGCAATAACAGCACAAACCATAGGTTTTTTAAGTCTTAAGTTACAACCATAAATAGCTGGTTCTGTAACACCTACAAGAAAAGCTGATAAAGCACCAGCACTGGCTACCTGCTTTGTTTCTGCATTTCTAGATTTTAAGGCAACACCTAATGCTGCCCCAGCCTGTGAAAAGTTAGCTGAACCTGCAAAACACATAAGTGTATTTGTACCAGATATAGCAACGTCATTTAAACCGATAGGTAATAAAGCTCTGTGCGCTCCAAATATAACGCAAACACCCCATAAACCACCTACTATTGTACCACCTAATAATGGGCTAAATGAATATAATGACTGATAAAGCCACTGGATAATATAACCAACATATATACCAACCGGACCTACAACTACTAAAGCAATAGGAACCATAACTATAAGACATATACCCGGAACTAAAATAGCCTGTAATATTTCCGGAATAAATTTTTTAAGCCATCTTTCAAGTACACTTAAAATAATTACAGCCAAAAGTATAGGTATTACTGACTCTGTATAACTAAATATCTTTGTTGACTCACCTATTGTAAACGCTTGTTTTATTACTGGCAAGCCAAAAATTGTTGAAGGTGTTGAAACGTCCTGTACTAAAGCGTCAATAACTGGGTGACATAAGAAAGCACCTAAAACCATTGACATTACTGTACTACATTTTAATGCCTTTGCTGCAGTATACGCAAGGAAAATAGGCATAAAATAGAATATAATATTACTTGCAGTATTTAAAATTGTGTATGTACTTGTTGCAGTAAAAGCATCAAACATAGGTAATCTGCCAGCAGCTGATAATAAACCTTTTATAAGACCTGATGCAGCAATGGCCGGTACTAAAGGTGTAAAAATCTCTGATATTTTCTGTAAAATAAGATTTAAACTTATTTTTTCTTTAGTTGTAGCTGTCTGCTCTCCTAATATTTTTACTACCTCGTCATAAATTTTTGTTACCTTAGCACCACACACAACCTGAAACTGTCCACCAGCAATTACTACTGAAATGACACCTTCTATATGCTCGATAACTTCCTTGTTTGCTTTTGAATCATCATTTAAAACAAAACGTAATCTTGTAAAACAATGAGTAACATTTTTTACATTTTCTTTACCACCAACATTTTTTATTATGTCGTTGGCAATACTATTGTAATCCATAATTACACTCTCCTTTTTTAATAAGCCTACTATATAGATATATTTTAAGCATAAAAAAAGACCCGACTAAAACAAACTCTCCTAATGTGACTAATCATATTAAACAGATTTTAAATATAGTCATATTAACACACAGTATGGGTTCATCTTAATTTGGTCTAATTATACTATAATTAGTAAGCCTTTATTT
>JADIMX010000100.1 GCA_017694425.1 Candidatus Fimicola merdigallinarum | reverse complement strand
GGCTAATAACTATAACCAGAGATTAAGTCAGATAAATTTTTATTATAAGAATGAGTTTAAGACTACTAATCACTATATTTTTGATAATAATGACAGATATTTAATTTTAATCTCTGATAATGAGCTTCATTTGGAGTATTATAAAAAGTATTTAAAAAACTGTCCTTTGGTTTATATACACTAAAGACAGAAACTGTTCGATAAATACTAAGTTAGTGAATTGGAACTTAATAAGATAAGAATAAATAGCTAGTATTGTGATAACAAACATTATCTTTAATTTGATTTATAATAGCAGTTCCATATCCCTTCTAGGGAATTTTGTCATTTACTGCCAAATATAAAATAAAAACAATACCCTCCTTCTCAACATCATAACTAAACCCGCAAAAACTCCGCTGTCATAATAAGCAAGAAATTTTACATCTTTATCAAACGCTCTAAACAGTAGTAATACCCTAGGTATTTGTTCATTTTTAGGAAAAACCCTTTTTAATAAAGACTTAACTTCTTGAAATTCCGTAAGTTTTCTATTAACCGTTTTTACTGTTAATTTCATATATTTCACCTTGTCAACTTACAAATTGTCTATATCAGATAAAATAAGTATATTGGTATTTAAAATCTATTTTTAAATATTTCTTATAATAAAAAAGACTGGAGTTAAATATCCAGCCTTAAAAAATATTAAATACTATCTGTTATATATATAAGCACACCACTATTTTCAATATCCGATGATGCTGAAGTTATAAACAGCTTAACATTTTCTAAACCATCATGGGAATATAACAGCTTACTTACAATTTCACCTTTTCCTCCCGTTGACGAAATTCTTTTTATATTCTTCTCTATAAAATCCCCATCTACGAAAAACTCAAATATTCCTTTACCGTTGACTTCTGCATCTTCTGATGAAAGCACTCCTCTTGAAAGTTTATTTGAATTTAATATTATACCATTCTTGTCTGTAAGTACTAAGGCTCTTATACTATTTTCTATAAGTTTTTCGGTATAAGCTTTTTCCATTACAATTTCCTGCTTAAGTATTTCTTTGTCTGTTATATCCTTAGTTATGTTTGTAAATCCTTGAAGCTCTCCGGAATTATCATAAACTGGGGTTATTGTAGTTTCGGCAAAAAATCTTGTTCCATCTTTTTTAAACTGCCAACCCTTAGAGGAATACTGCCCCTCTTGATTTGCAGTTTCGTAATAACGCCATATTCTGTCAGCTTCCTCTTCATCAAAGCCATAAAGTGACGCTATATGCTTACCTATAACTTCAAATGCCTTATAACCATTGGTATTTTCAGCACCTTTATTCCAAGTTGTAATATATCCGTCTTTATCAACAGATATAATTGAATACTCCTCTATACAGTTTATAATCGTATTTAAAAACTCTGTTCTATCACTTACTTTCTTTTCAAGCTCATCATTCATATTCTGTATAAGCTGATTTTGGAACTGTAACTCATTTGCCATTCGCTGTGTTCTTTCGTAAGCAATACAGTTATTTAAAGCATAGCCTAAATAATTTCTAAGTATTTTTACAAGCTCTATTTGTTCGTCGCTATACTCATACATAGAACCGAAAGAAAGTATGGCTCTTATAGAACCCTCGTGGATTACAGGCACAGTCATAACATTTTTAGGTACTATTTTACCCATAAATGTTCTATTTTCAAAAACTGTATCATCAGGTATTTCAGTATGCACTTTAACCTTTTGTGATGTGGTAGCAGAACCTAAAAACCCCTCACCCATATCAAGGTCAAATTCCTTATATATATTTTTAGAAAGACCTATAGACTTTTTAAGTTCAAGCTTTTCAGTAATAGGATTATATATATAAAATACTCCCCAGTTACTGTTTGTTTCCTCTATAAGCCTTGAAAGAACTACATCTACAAGACTTTCTGTTTCGATATTTACAGCCAAAGTATTTATAAGGTCTAAAACTGTCTGTAATATACCATTTTTGCTTTTAAATTTTTTTCTAATATCCTCAATAGATTTGTAAAGACTATCTATTACAGGTTCTTCACCTTTATTATCATATTTTATACTGCTATATATTGTTGCATTTCTAATATTTTCAGTTATAGTTTTTAAGCTCTGTTCATATCTAAATCTGTATCGCAATTTTTCTGCTATAAACATAGCAAATATAACTAAAAATATAAATCCAATAAATATAAATACTCTTTTTTCGGGATAAAGGATATAGATATAAAAACAAGTAAATCCGAAGATTGCGCCACATAAAACCAGTACAAACTTCATAATTATATCCTTTATATCTCCTTTAAACATAATGATACACGCCCTTTATTTTAAAATTATAAAGCTCTAATAATTGTATTATACACCTTTTCACCACAAAGGGTATATGTATATTTTATACTGTTTTTCTTACAAAATCTACTTATTTTAGATTTAAAATTTGAAAGTTCCTTTTTATAACTTTCAATTATAGCTTTATCAACGCATATATCAATATTTTTAGAGCTATTTTCCACATCGATTAGGCGTATATTACCATAAATTTCCGGATTTTCATCTTTCTCAGATAGAGTATGAATAACAGAAACCTCCTGTTTTTTATATAAAAGCAATTTTATTGTATCCATAAAATTTTCATCAGATAAAAAATCTGAGATTATATAAGAAATACCTCTACCATTTATATCTAAACTACCATCTTTAATAGATTTTGAAATATCTGTTTCACCGTCATATTCTATATTATCCATAAAATCTATAATTTCATTCATCTTAGAAATGCTTTGTAATTTTAACTTCTTAGATTTTATGCCATTTCCAAACACAAATATATTAACTCTATCTGTATTTTTTAAAGCGATATAGGTTATAGCAAAAGCTATCTGTCTACTGTAAACAGACTTCAAAGTTTCAACACTCATAGACTTACTTACATCTATGAAAATATTTATATCGGCTTGTCTTTCCTCCTCAAATATTTTCATAAAAAGTTTGTCAAACCTTGCATAACTATTCCAGTCAAGTCTTCTTATATCATCACCTTGTATATACTCCCTAAAATCCGAAAAATCTAAAGAGCTACCTTTTGCGTGAGATTTTCTAGCACCTATAAATGATGAGCTATCCATTCGCCCACTAAAAAACATATCAACCCTTTCAATAGATGACATAAATTCTTTAGTTATACTATCCTTAAACTCTCCCATATTACAATACCTCTTTTGAGATTTCCTCAATAATATCATCAGCAGTAACTCCATCTGCAAAGGCTTCAAAATTAAGGTATAATCTATGTCTTAAAGCCGGTTTTAAAACTGCCTTAACATCATCAAATGACACATTGTATCTACCGTTTATAAGTGCCATTATTCTTGAGGCATTAACAACTGCTTGTGCACCTCTAGGGCTAGAACCATAACGGACATATTTTTTAACTATTTCCGGTGATACATCACTTTCAGGCTGACACTTCATAATTATATCTATAATATAATCATAAACTGGTGATGCTATAGGCACTTCTTTTGCAACCTCCCTCATTTTGAGTATTGTTTCACCGTCAACTGATATATTTATATCTTCATTTTCGTTACCTGTTGTAAGTGTTATTATCTTTAAAAGCTCATCTCTACTTGGATATTTAACATTTAACTTAAACATAAATCTATCCAGCTGTGCCTCAGGTAACTGATAAGTACCCTCTTGCTCCACAGGATTTTGTGTTGCAAGTACAAAAAATGGCTTAGGAAGACTAAAAGTTTCATTTCCTACAGTAACAGTTTTTTCCTGCATAGCCTCAAGCAAGGCACTTTGAGTTTTAGGTGTAGCTCTGTTTATCTCGTCTGCAAGGACAATATTTGAAAATATAGGTCCTTTTTTAAACTCAAAAACACTTTTTCCGCTACTATCCTTTGTCACAATGTTTGTACCTGTAACGTCTGCCGGCATAAGGTCCGGTGTAAACTGTATTCTTGAAAAGTCCAAAGATAAAGTTTTTCCAATAGCCTTAACAAGCTGTGTTTTTCCAAGTCCAGGTAAGCCTTCTAATAAAACATTTCCACCACCTATAATAGCTATCAAAACACTTCTTACAATATCCTTTTGACCTATTATCATTTTACCTATTTCTTCTTCTATCTTTAAAAAATTCTCACTAAAGTTATTTATAATTTGATTTTCCACAATAAACCCCTCCTAATAAAAACTGTATTCAACTCTAATTATATTGTTAAAAACTGTAAACTTCAATAATATACACTTTTATTTAAAACAATATTAAGAAGATTTTAAAGAATTATATTCTATACCTTATAATTACATATATGAGAATAAATATATAAAAGTATTTTAATATATTTGTAGAATTATTTGCTTTTTCATAGTATTATGAATAGATAAAGGACAAAATATTTAATAAGAGGTGATAATTATACTTAAAAAATTTTCATTTGACAAAAAATATTTAAAGATTTCAATTTATGTATTTATAGTTGCTGCACTTTTAATCATAGTTGCAAAAACTGTTGATAACCT
>JADIMX010000099.1 GCA_017694425.1 Candidatus Fimicola merdigallinarum | reverse complement strand
TCCTAGATATTTGTATTTGAGATGTTAAAAATAATGCTTCTCTCTCATTATCCACACCATATAAAATTAAAAATGATTTTAAAATTAAATGCTCTTTAGTTCCTGATATATGTTTAAATGAGTCAGGGAGTTCATTTAAGGTTTTTCCTAGTCTAATTCTTAATAAATTAGAATATATTATATACTGTAATTCTTTTATTCGTTCGTCGGTAAATTCTATTTTAAGGTCAATTTCAAGTAATTCCAAATTTCTATGTATATTATTGAACTCATCTTCATTTATTTTAAGTATATCAAAAATTATATTTTCACCTTTAGGCATTTTCAAAACATTCTTTATTGTTTCTATCATCATTTTTCTTTTAGAATATTCAGAGCCAGATATAAAATACCCATCTTTTCTAGTATATAAAATATACATATTGTGTTCTTCTAAATAAGTTCTTGCTTTTTTTAAATCTTTTAATAAAGTATTTTTACTTACATCAAGTTCATATGTAAAATGATTAACAGAGATTTCCTCTGTTCTGGCAAAAAGCATAAGGAGGATTACATACATTCTTTCCTTTTCAGAAAGAATGTATGTTGATTTTTGATTATCCTCTTCGCTTCTAAATTTTTCTAATACGTTTTCTGATACTATAAATAGACCTGTATTTTGTCTTTTTATTTCATCAAATCCAAGAGCTGTCAAGTAGTCATTAATCTTTTTTACGCTATAACTAAGTTGTTTTCTTGTTATGACATACATCTTCTCTATGTCTTTACCTGTTATTGTAGGATAATTATTAACTATTGATTGTAATATTGAATAGCTTCTTTTATCAATATATGCACTCATTTTAATAACTTCCCTTCTTTGTTGCTTACTTAATAATTAATCCAGGTGAATTTGACGGCATATCAAATAATTCTTTTAACTCATCATCTAATGACATAATAGTTAATGCTGCACCATTCATATCAAGAGATGTAACATAGTTTCCAACTAAAGCTTTATGCACTTTAAGTCCATACTGTGATAAGATATTATAAACTTCATCATATAAAACATAAAGTTCCATTATAGGTGTTGAACCAAGTCCTGAAAGTATGACAACTAATTCAGTATTTTCTGGACACTCTAAATCTTTTACTACTGTATGTGTCATTTCTTCAGCAATTTCTTTAGCTGTTTTTAACTTTTCAACCTTAATACCTGTTTCTCCGTGATGACCTACTCCAAACTCCATAGTTCCATCTTCAATACTGAAGTTAGGTTTTCCAACAGCCGGTATTACACAAGGTGAAAGTCCTACACAGATACTTCTAGTATTGTCTACAACTTTTTTAGCAACCTCAATTACCTCATTAAGTGTTCCACCTTTTGATGCTTTAGCTCCTCCAATTTTCCACATTAAAGGACCACCAGCTATACCGTGTCTTTTTTCTTTATTTTCTTTAGGTGCTGAAGCCACGTCATCTGTTGCCACAACGTATTTAACTTCTATATCTTCATCTTCAGCCATCATTACTGCCATTTTTACATTCATATTATCGCCAGCATAATTACCAAAAAGACAAGCAACACCTTTTCCGGCATCAGCTTCAACAAATGCATCAAAAAATGCCTGTGCTGGTGGTGATGAAAATACTTCTCCAACAGCTACTGCATCAGCCATATTTTCACCTATGTATCCTAAAAATGCAGGTTCGTGACCACTTCCGCCACCAGTAACAATACCAACCTTATCTTTTACAGGTGCATTTTTATACTTTACAACGTGACTGTTTCTTTCTGAATGCGCAATTAAATCACTATGAGCTTTAACATATCCGTTTATCATATCTTCAACAATAAAATCCGGATTATTTACAAATTTCTGCATAAAAATCACCTCACTGCTTTATTAATTCTTTAATTGAATTTGCTATACTTTCAAGTATTATATAGCAAGATGTTGAACCAGCATCTTGATGACCTAAAGAGCGTTCACCTAATCTACTAGCTCTACCTAATTTAGCAACCATATTTTTTGTACTTTCTAAGCCTTCTTTAGCTGCTGTTATCATTTTTTCTAAGGCTACATCAAAGTCATCAGTTTCTATTGATTTTTCATAAGCCTCTATTGCTGGTGATAAAACATCTATTAAAGTTTTATCTCCAACTTTTGCTGGACTTATCATTGTTAAATTAGCGTATGCTTTCTTAAGCATTTCACCAAAAACATTTTTATCAATATCTTCACATTTTTTTGAAGCTACGCTAAAGCCTCTAAATAATGCACCGTATAATGGCCCCATTGAACCACCTATTTTGTCTACAAGTACAGAGCTTATAGTTTTTAAACCTTCGCTCATATTGTAATCTTTATCTTTAAGCTCGTCCTGTGCAATAGTAAAACCTTTATTCATATTTATTCCGTGGTCACCATCACCTATAGCACCGTCAACTTCGCTTAAATAATCTCTATTTTTCTGTATGGCTACTATAACATCATCAACAATTTTAGAGCCATCTTTATTTGTAAACTTCATAAAAATCTCCTTCAAAACTTATATTTAGCAATTAAAAACTTTCTGTATCAGCTATATCCATATCGTTAGCTTCATCAGCTTTAACTTCTGATAATAAATCTCTTCTGTATAATAAAAATCCTACAACCCATACAACAAGAACAATTAATGGTATATAATCTCCCTGTAAAACTTTAAATACGTGAGAGAAAGCATATGTAAATACTGGGCCGTCAATAGAACTGTTAGATATCATCTGACCAGCACCTAAAGCAACCGCACCTGTCTGATTTGCTAAATCTGTCATAAATGGTGCAAAAGCTGTACCAATCCATAAGAAAACAGGAGCAAATACTGTACATAAGATTAACATTCTAATTATGTTACCACCTGTAACTAAGAAAGCAGGAACTGCTAAAGCAATATTAATTATACCTGCGAAAGGTAATATTTCATTTCCTGGAAGGAAAAGAGAGAATATAAGTGTAACTGGTACAGACCAAATAATAGCAAGCCATATTTCATTTGAACCACCTAAGAATGGCCAGTCTAAACCAACAACAAGAGTTCTATCTTTAAATTTCTCATTCATATATTCGCTTACAGCATCTGAAATAGGTGATAAAGCCTGCATAAAGTATTTTGTAATTACAGGGAATAATGTTAAAGATGCTGAACATTTTATAGCTAATGTTAAAGTTTCTCCTATTTCATATCTTGCAAGAATACCGAAAATTAAACCTAATATAAAACCTAATATATGATTTTCTGCAAATATACCTAATTTTTCTTTTAAAACTTCAGCATTAAAATTCTTATTAAGACCTGGTATTTTTCTTAATACTAAATCTACAGGATACATAACAGCTGCTAAGAATACCATTTTATGTGTACAAGTAACACCTGGTATACCTGATAATTTTTCAATACGGTGCTGATGATAGTCTGCACATTTTAACTCAACAATAATCTGAATAGTTGCTACAACAAAAGCTAATAATACACTTTTTGTTATACCAACAACAGCTACAGCTGTGAATATTTTTCCCCATACATTCCAAAGGTCAGCATTAAATGTATTTGTTTTCTTTAATACAAGCATTATAATGTTTACAACTATTAATAATGGGAACATTAAGAATGCGTATGGCCAAGACCAAGAAATAGTTGACATTGTTGTCCAACCACCGTCAATAATAGGTAATGATATACCTGTATTTGAAAGCATAGCTTCAGCTGCCGGTGATATAGCACCAGTCATAAAGTCTATAAGCATACTCATTCCAGTAAAAGCTACACCAAGAGTTACACCAGATGATATAGCATCTTTTAATTTCATTTTTACAATTAAACCAGCTATAATAATTATTATAGGTACAAATATTGATGCTCCTAAACTTAATAGGAAATTTACTATATTAGATAATACTTCCATAACTTAATACCCCTTCTCTATATAATAACTAAGTTATATTATTTTGCACTTTTTACGATATCTATTAATTTTTTAAGTTCCTTATCCATACCAACGCCAGTTAAAAATGCAATTCCGTTTATTACAGGAATAGGATATTCTTTTGTTGTTTTTGTAATTGTTATGTATGCAACACTAGAATCCATATGACGTTCAACAGATTTTAAATCTACAGCTTCAACCTGTGCATCAACGTTATTCTCTTTTAATAAACGATTTACCTTACTTGCTACTGTCTGAGATGTTGCTACTCCACTACCACACGCTACTATAATTTTTTTCATAAATAATTCCTCCTTATATAACTAAAAATTTTTGTACTATAAAATAATATTTAATTACATCTCTATATCTTTCATATCGATAAGAGCCTTATAATAATCTTCAACACTATTACTTTCAACAAGTCTATTCATAATTTCTTCATCTTGGCAATTCTGTAATAATGTTTGAAGTAACATAATATGTTCGTCAGATTTTAAAAATCCTAACATAAATATAAATTTAACTTCTTGCTTTACATCACTTGTACCCATTTCAAACCAAGTTATAGGATTTTTTAATCTAGTTGCTGCTATAAATGGTTTTATAATATTTTCTGGGTCTACGTGAGGTATAGCTATAGGATATGGGTTTATATTTAATGCTGTAGGATAATTTTTTTCTCTTTCTTTTATAGCAGAAAGGAAACTACTTTTTACAAACCCAAGTTCTTCTAATTTCTTTGCCATTTTTTCAAAAAATTCTTCTTGGTTTTTAACCTCCCAATCTAACTGTATTAATTCACTATAAATCATATCTGATTTCAAACTTACATCTCCTTCAATTTGTTAAAAAGCTACAATTTTATAT
>JADIMX010000098.1 GCA_017694425.1 Candidatus Fimicola merdigallinarum | reverse complement strand
GTTTTTAAACTATGCCTTTTTTATTTGACATCTTTTTGTAGTAATGATAATATGTTTAAAATAAAATTATATCGGAGGTAAATATGTCTGAAGCTTTAGTAAATTTTTTTATTGAAAATTTAGGTGGTATTGTTTCAAAAGAAATAATCGTTTTTATTGTTTCATTACTACCTATACTCGAACTTAGAGGAGGTATATTAGCAGGATATCTTCTTGGTCTTGACTTTGTACCAACATTTTTAATATCCTTCGTAGGTAATATGTTACCTATACCTTTTATTTTATACTTCATACAATTTATATTTAAAGTTTTAAAAAATACACCTATGAAAAAATTTGTACTTTGGTGTGAGAAAAAAGCCGAAAGCAAAAGTGAAACTATAAGAAAATACGCCTATTTAGGAATACTTATATTCGTAGGAATACCACTTCCAGGTACAGGTGCTTGGACAGGTGCATTAATAGCAAGTATGTTAAAAATGGACCCTAAAAAAACTCTCCCAGCTGTGGCATTAGGAGTTTTATTAGCAGGTATAATAGTTTCTATATTCTCATTCGGTCTTTTAAATGCAATAGGATTATAATTAGGAGGACTATATGTCAGAAAGAATTTCTACACCTAAAAGAACTAAAGAAATAATAGAAAAGTATGGCTTCTATTTCAAGAAAAATTTTGGTCAAAACTTCCTTATAGATTCAAATGTACTTGATAATATAGTAGAGTCTGCCGGTGTAACAGAAGATGATTTTGTATTTGAAATCGGCCCTGGAATAGGCAGTCTTACACAGGTAATCGCAGAAAATGCAAAAGGTGTATTAGCAATAGAAATAGATACTAACCTTATACCAATATTAAAAGATACATTAAGTGATTATGATAATGTAGAAATAATAAACCAAGACGTTTTAAAGGTTGATTTAAACTCTCTTATAGAAGAAAAAAATAATGGTAAACCTGTAAAAGTAGTTGCTAATCTTCCCTACTACATTACAACTCCAATAATAATGGAGCTTTTAGAGAAAAAACTTAATATATCAAGTATAACAGTAATGGTTCAAAAAGAAGTGGCAGAAAGAATGCAGGCAGGCCCAAAAAATAAAGAATACGGAGCATTATCCGTAGCAGTGCAGTACTACTGCGATGCCTCAATAGATATTATCGTACAGCCAAGTTGCTTTATGCCACGACCAAAAGTAGCCTCAGCAGTTATAACATTAAAACTTCTCGACAAACCAAAAATAGATGTAAAAGACGAAGAACTTTTCTTCAAGGTAGTAAAGTGTGCCTTTGGTCAGAGAAGAAAAACTTTAATGAATAGCCTTTTTAATCAGGGAGGATTTAACATCTCAAAAGAGGATTTAACAGAAATAATAAAATCCTGTAACTTAGATGAAAAAGTTCGTGGAGAAGCTCTTTCTCTTTCAGACTTCGGAAATATATCAGATAAAATATACGACTACTTACATAGATAATGCCTTTGGCATTATCTATTTTTTTGCATTTTTAAATTACTAAAAGCATATACATTAGTGAAAGCTAATTTATATGGAGGTATAAAAATGTACAATAGAAAATATGATAAAATTTTAATCCAACTAAAGCAAGATACCTTAGGCTATTCGTTAAACGAACGCCCAGCCTCTGGTAGCTGTTCATTAGAAATAAAAAATAATATGGGAACTCTCCGCATTTACATAAAAGATTTAAAAAAATCAAAAATATTTAATTATAAATTATATGGTATCTGTGTAAAAAAATCCACATCAGAAGGTATACCTATATGTGATATAACACCTGATAAAACAGGCTTTTTTGAATACCGTTGCGACTTTTCTCCTGATAATTTTATGCAATTTAATAAAAAAATAGAAGATATAAACGTATTCTCCGTAATATGCGAAAATAATACCGAAACTTCACAAATACTGTCACCTCTATGCGGTTATACAGATATGAAAATAAATTGGAAAAGTAAATTTAAACCTATAGAGGAAAATGATATCATAGATATAAACGAGTATAAAGAAATACTTGAAAATAAAGAAAATACTATATCTGTAGCCGAAAAAATATGCTGTGACAATAACAAAGAATATGAAGAGGATATATTACCGGAGCTATTTTCAGCCAAAACATCAGAAACTTTTTCTAATCTAACAAAAAAATTTAGAGAAGAAATGAACTTACTAGAAAGTTTCGGTATCTTTACAAAAGAAGATATCAACAGAATAATGAACGGTGATAGTAATACTACTGCCAAAAACCATAAAGAATTAACAGATTTTACCACAAATCCACAATGTAATGTTAATAACTCAAAAGATATAGACCTATTATTTGTGGATAACAAAAAAGTATCCTTACATAATTCTGATATGGACTGGATTATATGCGATTTAAACGAAGCATACCTACTGCCACAACTAAATATATCTTGCATAAAAAACGTATTTGTAGAATACAGCTATAAAAAATATAGCCATATAATTATAGGCAAAAATAAAAATAATTATTATATAGGTATCCCCGACCTTTACGAAGAAACCTCTTTAGAACAAGCCAAAAGTATTGGTTTCAATGACTTTATCAAAAAAAATAATGACGGCACAAACTGGGGCTACTGGGTAACAGCCGTCTAACAAAAACCACCCGCTAAACGGGTGGTTTTATAAATCCCTTTATACGGCTATTTTCTTGTTATACAATACTATTTCTTGAATACAACTAAAAGTTTCTATTTTTTACCTACTTACTCTAGCTACCCATAAATTATTCTATATACTATTTTAAACTTATTTAGTCATTTACTATATCTTTTTTTAATTGATTTTTTATTGAATTTTGATTTCTACCTACTGTATCTAATCGTATTCTATTCACCCAAAATGACTATTCCCATATTTATATTTTAAATTTACATACCTATTAAATATCTCAT
>JADIMX010000097.1 GCA_017694425.1 Candidatus Fimicola merdigallinarum | reverse complement strand
TTAATAGGTTTTGTAATACTAACGTGTATTTTGTTAAATAATTTTTTAGAAAAAATACCTATTCCATCATTACTTATATTTATTTTGTTAGGTATAATATTTGGTGAAAATGGTATTTTAAAAATACCTTTTAACGACTATACAGCAGTTAATACTATTTGTTCGGTAGCGTTAATTTTTATTATGTTCTATGGTGGTTTTGGTACTAATATACGAACTGCTTATCCTGTACTTGCTCAATCGGTTATTATGTCTACTTTAGGGGTTGTAGGTACTGCCGTTCTTGTAGCAGTTTTCTCACATTTCGTTTTAAATTTAAGTTGGGCAGAAAGTTTTATTATTGGCTCTGTAATTTCTTCAACTGATGCTGCAACTGTGTTTAATGTTCTTCGTTCTCAAAATTTGGCTCTCAAATATCATACAGACTCTTTACTGGAAATAGAATCGGGTTCAAATGACCCTATATCATATATGCTTACTATGGTGTCCATTTCTCTTTTAGGTGGGCAGTCTATAAGTATACCTATTTTATTATTACAACAGCTAAGCATAGGCATTATATGTGGAGTTTTTATGGGCTGGTTAGCAGTTAAATTACTTCACAAACAGCTACTTCCATCTCAACAAAGTCATACAATTTTTCTATTTTCGATTATGATTTTATCTTATGCTGTTGCATCTCAATTTAATGGAAATGGCTATTTAAGTGTATATTTAAGTGGTATTTGGATTGGTAATGCTAATCTTCCACAGAAAAAATATTTGGTACATTTTTTTGATGTACTTACAAATGTAGCACAAGTTATAATATTCTTCTTGCTTGGTTTACTTGTTACACCTGTTAATCTTCATTATGTTTTAGTACCTGCCATTATGATAATGGTATTTATGACTGTATTAGCAAGACCTTTATTAAGTATTATTTTATTAACTCCATTTAGGGCGAAATGGGAGCAAATTGCATTAGTATCTTGGTCAGGTCTTAGAGGTGTTGCCTCAATAGTATTTGCTATTTCGGTAGTAATAAGTGGGGTCGAAACAAAATATAATCTATACAATCTTGTATTTACCATAGTTTTATTATCTATTTCTATTCAAGGAACACTTCTTCCTTTTATAGCACGAAAACTTAATATGATTGATAAAACAGCAGATGTTGGTCGTACATTCAACGACTATCAGGAAGATAGCGATATTAATTTCATTAAATTACACATAAATTCTGAACATAACTGGTGTGGAAAATTGATTTCCCAGTTGCAAATTCCTCAGGATTTATTAATTGCAATGATTGTTAGAAATCATAATGTTGTCGTTCCTACTGGCGATACAAAAATAGAAGTTGGAGATTTACTTGTTCTAGCTGCAAGAAGTTTTGAGGACAGAAGAGGGGACTTAATACTTAGCGAAGTTGTGGTTGAAGGTGGCAAAAATTCTGTAAATAAATCTTTATCGGAAATACCACAAGTGCATACAAATCGTATAATTTTAATTAAACGTGGTATAGATACTATTATTCCTAGGGGAAATACAAAGATACAAGCTGGTGATATTTTGGTAATGGTAAAGTCTTTGGATAAAAATAAAAATGGTGTATAAATATAGAAGTTACAATATACATTAGATTTTATTATAAATTAAGTATAAATGTGATATAAAAAGGGGGATAGCAATATGTCAAAAGTTGTTTTTATTGATGTTGATGGTACATTGGTGGATTATGAAGGTAATTTACCAGAAAGTGCAGTTTCTGCTATTAGAAAAGCTAGAGAAAATGGTCATCACGTATATATATGTACAGGAAGAAGTCGTGCTGAAGTTTATCAGAATATTTGGGATATAGGTCTTGATGGTATGATAGGTGCAAATGGTGCATATGTTGAGCATAATGGGCAAGTTGTAATGCACAAAGGAATAACTAAAGATGAATGTTCTGATATAGTAAACTGGCTTAAAGAAAGAAACTTAGAATTCTACTTAGAAAGTAATAGTGGTTTGTATGCCAGTGAAAATTTTGAGGAGGCTGGAACTCCTGTTATAAAGAAGTATGCTCAAAGAAAAGGTGCAAAAGATATGACTGTTAGGGAAGCCTTCCCAGATATGATTTTTGACGAAAAAAATCTTGTTAGAGATGATGTCAATAAAATCAGTTTTATTTTAAGTAAGTATGAGGATTACTTAGAAGCTAAAGAACATTTTAAAAATTTTGAAGTAAATACTTGGGGTGGTAAAGGAGAAACAGCATTATTTGGCGACCTTGGAGTTAAAGGTATAAATAAAGCAGATGCTGTTGTGTGTATATTAAATACACTTAAAGCAGATGTTTCAGATACAATAGCTATTGGAGATGCCAAAATAGATATTCCTATGCTTGAATACTGTAATGTTGGTGTTGCTATGGGAAATGGCGGAGAAGAAATTAAAGAAGTAGCCGATATTATAACAGATTCTGTTGAAAATGATGGTCTTTATAATGCCTTTGAGCGTTTAGGATTAATATAATTTGTTTTATATATCTGAAAATATGATATAATTTTTGTGAAAAATGCCGATAGATATTAGTGCAAAAATATGATAACCTATTATACGTAAATTAGGTTGTAACTCTTCGAGGCATTACTAATAACAAAAATGTTATGTATTTATGCTTTGAAGATTTTTTTTTGGGGTGATTTAGGTGCGTGTGATAAAAAAATTGAATAACAATTTTGCAATCTGCGTAGATGGTTCTGGAAATGAGCTAATTGCTTATGGTAAGGGAATAGGCTTTCCGAAAACTCCATACGATATTACCGATTTAAATAAAATCGACAGAACATTTTATCATTTAGAACGCAAATATTTTGGTTTGTTTGAGGAATTACCCGAAACAATACTTAATTTTACAGCAAAAATTATAGATATTGCCAGAAATGAATTAGATTATGAATTAAATCCTAATCTTATAATGACACTTGCAGACCATATAAATTTCTTGATAGAGCGTTCAAAGAAGAATATATATGTTCAAATGCCATCTATTTATGAAATAGAGCATCTATATCCAAATGAAGCTAAAGTAGGAGTTTATATTGTAAAGCAAATTGAACGTAAATTTGGAGTGAAAATAAATAAAAATGAAGCATCTGGAATAGCTATGAGCTTTGTTAATGCTAGATATAATTCTAAAAATAAAACAGATATTGCTGAAAATTTACAGATGAAATATGATGATATTTTAGAAGATACTATAAGCATTGTAGAAAGTGAAATGGGCATAATGATAGATAGGACTTCATATAATTTTGCAAGATATGCTTCGCACTTAATGTACTTACTTCAAAGATTAGGAAGTAATGATGTATTAGATAACAATGTTAGTGAAATGTACGAGGCATTAAAAAAAGAAGCGCCAAATATGGAAAAATGCGTTCAATTAATTGATGAGTATTTTCAAGAAAATCTTAAGTATACTCTTTACTCAGAAGAAAAACTTTACTTATTATTACATATAAATAGAATTTGTTTACGAGAAGGACTGTAATCGTATGAGCATAACCTTTCGTAATAACTGTAATTTATTATATTAATTATGGTTGTTATGAAAGGTTTTTTATTTGTCAATAATTCTTATAAAAGAATTGTATTATATATTATTAAAAAAGGAGGAATTTTATTATGGCAGATTATAAAAGTATTGCCAAAGAAGTTTTAGATGCCGTTGGTGGCAAAGAAAATGTTACATCAGTAACACATTGTATGACAAGACTTCGATTTGTTTTAAAGGACCAGAGTATTCCTAAAAAAGAACAAATTAGTAAAATTAAAGGTGTTGTAGGTGTAAATATTACAGGAGGACAGTATCAGGTCATTATAGGTAACTCTGTTGGTAATGTATACAAAGAGTTAATAGCTATAAGTGGTCTTTCTGATAGTAATACATCTGTAGAGGGTAATAGTGATAAAAAGACAAATCCTCTTACAGCAGTAATAGATTTTATTGCTGGTTGTATGACACCTTTATTCACTGCAATTATTGCAGGTGGTTTAATTAAAGTTTTACTTGTAATTTTTGGACCTACTTTATTAGGTGTTATGTCAAGTACAAGTGATACTTATATTTTAATGAATGCATTAGGTGATGCACCATTTTATTTCTTACCAGTTTTAGTTGCTATAACAGCATCTAAAAAATTAGGTTGTAACACATATTTATCAGCTATGGTTTCAGCTTTACTTATTTATCCAGATGTTATAAATCTTTTAGGCTCTGATGCCCCAACATATTTATTTGGAGTTATTCCGGTTGTTCACGGTAGTTATTCATCATCAATTATTCCGGCAATGCTTTCAACACTCTTACTTAAATATGTTGAGATATTTGTAGATAAAATTACACCTGATTGGTCTAAAAACTTTTTAAAACCATTACTTATTGCAGTTATTACAGCTCCGATAAGTATATGTCTTTTAGCTCCTTTAGGATTAATTATTGGTAATGTATTACAGAGCATAATAAATTGTATGTACAATTTTGCTCCTTGGTTAGCTATGCCTATATTTGCTGGACTTATGCCATTTATCGTTATGACAGGTATGCATTGGGCTTTCGTTCCAGCTTGCTTACTTGCTCTTTCATCACCAGGATATGATGTTTTATTAATTCCGGCTATGTTATGTAGTAATACTGCTCAGTCTGGTGCATCATTCGGTGTTGCATTTAAAACAAAAGATAAAGATATGCGTCAGATTGCAATACCAGCAGGTATCTCTGCGTTATTAGCAGGTGTTACTGAACCAGCACTTTATGGTGTAACATTACCTTTAAAGAAACCAATGATAGGTGCTTGTATAGCTTCTGCTGTGGGTGGATTAATTGCGGGTATTGTGAATTTAAAAGCATACGCTTTTGCTACACCTTGTTTAACTGCTGTAGTTCAGTTTATTGCTCCAGATGGAGGCAGTAACTTTATACTTGCTTTAATTATATTTGCTGTTGTATTCGTTTTATCACTTGTTTTATCATTTATATTAACACCATCAGTTAAAACTGAGGAAGTAGAAGAAATAACAGAAACTACAGCTAATACTGATAAAACTGAAATTGTTTCACCTATTAAAGGTGATGTTATTCCATTAGCTGATGTTGAAGATAAAACTTTCGCAAGTGGAATGTTAGGTAAAGGATTTGCCGTTATTCCAACAGAAGGAAAAGTGTATGCACCATTTGATGGTACTTGTAGAAGTATATTCGATACACTTCACGCACTTGGATTAGCTTCAGATAATGGTGTTGAATTATTAATTCACGTAGGTTTAGAAACAGTAAATTTAAATGGAAAACCATTTAAATCATATATTAAAAGTGATGAACACTTTAAAAAAGGTGACTTATTACTTGAGTTTGATATTGATGCAATTAAAGAGGCAGGTTGTAGTATTCAGACACCTGTTATCGTAACTAATGCAGATGAACTTGGTAATGTTTCAGTTGAAAATAATAAAATTGTAATTGGAGGTTGAGAAAAATGCCATTTAGAAAAGATTTCTTATGGGGTGGAGCAACAGCTGCAAACCAGTGTGAAGGTGCTTGGGATAGAGATGGAAAGGGTATTTCTGTTGCCGATATATGTACAGGTGGAAAATACGGTCAGAGTAAAAGAATTACTCCAGTTTTAGAAGATGGAACATTTTATCCAAGTAGAGAAGCTATACAGCATTATGATAGATTCCGTGAGGATATAGCTTTATTTGCAGAAATGGGATTTAAATGTTACCGTTTCTCAATAGCTTGGACTAGAATTTTCCCAAATGGTGATGAAACAGAGCCAAATGAAGCAGGTCTTAAACACTATGAAGAAGTAATAGACGAGTGTTTAAAATACGGAATTGAGCCTGTTATTACATTATCACACTATGAAGTACCATTTGGCTTAACTAAAAAATGTAATTCTTGGGCAAGTCGTGATATGATACAGTACTTTACTAATTATTGTCGTGCAGTATTTACAAGATATAAAGGTAAAGTTAAATACTGGCTTACATTTAATGAAATAAATAGCTCATCAGCTCCAATAGGTGCATTATTAAATCAGGGCATTTTAAATGACTTAGAAAATCCTACAGAATTTATGAATCAGCCTGATATTCCGCAACAGCGTTATCAGGGCTTACATCATATGTTCGTTGCAAGTGCTTTAGCAGTTAGTATGGCTCACGAAATAGATCCTAATTATCGTGTAGGTAATATGATGATTTATTCAGCAAGCTATCCTCTTACTTGTAATCCAGATGATGTTTTAGAGTGTCAGCACTATAATCGTTTATATAACTACTACTGTACAGATGTTCAGGCTAGAGGAGCATACCCAAGTTATGCGAATAAACTTTTAGAAGAACTTGGAGTAAAACTCGAAAAAGAGCCTGAAGATGATGAAATATTAAAAAATGGTACAGTTGACTTTATTTCATTCTCTTACTATATGTCATCTTGTCAGACTGTAAAAGATATTGAAGTTGGAGAAGGTAACTTACTCGGTGGTGTATTAAATCCATACTTAGAAACTTCTGACTGGGGTTGGCAGATAGACCCTAAGGGCTTACGTTATGCACTTAACGACCTTTACGATAGATACGGTTTGCCGCTTATGATAGTTGAAAATGGTTTAGGTGCTAAAGATGAAATTGAAGAAGACGGTTCTATAAATGATGATTACCGTATAGATTATTTAAGACAGCATATTGAACAGATGAAATTAGCTGTTGAAGAGGGTATAGACCTTATGGGATATACACCTTGGGGTTGTATTGACCTTGTATCAGCTTCTACTGGAGAGTATGCAAAGAGATATGGTATGATTTATGTTCGTAGATATGATGACGGTACTGGCGACTTTGCAAGAATGAAAAAGAAATCATTCTATTGGTACAAAAAAGTTATCGAAACTAACGGCGAGGATTTAGCATAATATTTTAAAGTAAAAGTGAGTCAATAGGCTCACTTTTATTTTGTTGTTAAATATATTTAAGCTTATTATCATATAAAAACGATATTTAGATACCATTAAAATAAAAAATATATTTATAATACACAAACTTTAAT
>JADIMX010000096.1 GCA_017694425.1 Candidatus Fimicola merdigallinarum | reverse complement strand
GTTTAGGGTGTAATATAAAATATTAATAGATATTGATATTTTTATAGAATGATTTATTTTAAATTTAAAATACAAATTTAATAAATAACCTTGTAATACTCGTATTTATATGTGATAATAAAATTGAAAGTACTTAAATAAATACATTAGGTTTAAGGGAGGCTTGGATATGCAGAAAATTCATAATATACTTGACAAACATTTAGATAAAATTATAGCTGTAGCAGAAGACATATACAAGAACCCTGAGCTTGGATATAAAGAGTTTAAAACAAGGGAGAAAGTTATAAAGGTTCTTTCTGAATTTGGTATTCCTTATAAGGACTGTGCCTATACAGGATTACTTGCACAACTTGATTCAGGTAAAAAAGGGCCTCACATAGCTTTAATATGCGAGCTTGACGCTGTCCCTACACTTAATCACCCTTTTGCCAATAAAGAGGATAATGCGGCCCACACTTGTGGACATTATGCACAGATAGGTGTTATGCTTAGTCTTTTTATTGCTATGAAAGAGGCTGATTTAATTTCCGAGCTTTGCGGTAAGGTTACACTTGTTGTTACACCGGCAGAGGAATTCTGCGATATGGATTACAGAAAGAAACTTATTGAAGAGGGTAAAATTTCCCACCCATCAGGTAAACGTGAAATGATTTCATTAGGTGTTTTTGATGATGTGGATATAGTTCTTTCTTGCCATACAATGGGGCTTGATATGGAGCGTTACCACGCAGAGATAGGTGCAAGTCTTAATGGATTTATAGGTAAACGTGCTATATTCTACGGAAAAGCTTCCCACGCAGGAAGTAACCCAGCAGGTGGAATTAATGCCCTTAATGGTGCAAACTTGGCTATGACAGGTATCAACTTCTTAAGAGAAACTTTTAGAGAAGAAGATGCTATAAGAGTGCATTTTGTTATGTCTGAAGGTGGACAGACTGTAAATTCAGTGCCTTCAAGAACACAGATTGAAATGTACGTTAGAGCAAAGTCTGTTGATGCCATATTTGAAACAAATAGAAAGGTTGAAAGAGCTTTAAGAGGTGGTGCTTATGCCATTGGTTGTGACCTTGAAATTCAGGATACACCTGGTTATTTCCCACTTCATCAAGATGAAAACCTTACTGACCTTATAAAAGAAAATATATTAAAATATATTGATAAAGATAAAATTGCTCAGGGTACACACGGCTTTGCATCAGGAGATATGGGCGATATTTCTATGTTACTTCCTACAGTTGAAATTGGTATAGCAGGTTTTACAGGCACTGTTCACGGTGTTGATTTTAAAACATCTGACTATGAGCAAGCCTATAAAGTGCCAGCACATTACTTTGCCGATTCTGTTATAGACTTACTTTCAAATGATGGTGAAAAGGCTTATAGAATAAGAAAAGATTTTAAACCAATAATGAGTAAAGAAGATTATCTTAAACTTATAGATAATTTAAATAAAACAACAATGTACAAAAAGGAGAATGAAATAGTATGAAGAAAAGAATATTAAGTATTTTTGCAGTAGCTCTTGTTACAGCTTCAATGCTTGTGGGTTGTGGTGGAAATGGTGAAACTACAAATGGTGGAAGTACAGATTCTGACGACAAATTAAAAGTAAGCCTTCTCGTTACAGGTTCATTTGGAGATAAGGCATTTAACGACTCAGCTTTAGAGGGTATGGAAAAAATAAAAGCTGAACTTAGTGACAAATGTGAAGTTGAAACAGTTGAAATGGGTAACGACAAAACAAAATTTGAAGGTTCTCTCCTTGATGCATCAGACTCAGATTCTGACGTAATCATTGTAGGTACTTGGGATATGAAAGAAAATCTTGAGAGAGTTGCTCCACAGTATCCAGAGAAAAAATACATTATATTCGACACAGATGTAGATTATTCTCTTGGTCTTGACAACGTATACTCAATGAGCTACAAACAGAATGAGGCTGCTTTCCTTGCTGGTGTTCTTGCAAGTGGTGTTACAACTTCTGATATGGAGTTTGCAAATGCAGAGGCAGTAATCGGTTTTATCGGTGCTAAAGATACAGCTGCTGTTATAAATGACTCTGCTGTTGGTTATATTGAAGGTGCTAAATTTATGAACCCTGATGTTAAGGTTCTTGTATCATATGTAGGTTCATACACAGACTCTGCAACAGCTAAAGAACTTGCACTTACACAGTACTCAAACGGTGCTGACTGCGTATTCGTTGCAGCAGGTCCAGCCTCTGTTGGTGTTATTGAGGCAGGTGCTGAAAGCCAGAAATACGTAATCGGTGTAGACTCTGACCAGGCTCTCGCTTACGAAGGCAAAGATGAGGCTAACTATATCATATCATCAGCTATTAAAGGTGTTGGTATAAGTATCTATAACTCAATTGAAAAAGACCTTGAAGGAAAACTTCCTTACGGAACATATGAACAGCTTGGACTTAAAGAGGGTGCTGTTGGTATTGCTGATAACGACATTTACAAATCAGTAGTTCCAGAAGATATAAGAAGCAGTGTTCTTGACGCAAAAGATAAAATCTTAAATGGTGATGTAACTGTAAGTACTGCTTATGGAATGGACGAAGCAACATTAAAAGGCATTATAAACAATGCTCAGTAATTTTTGACACTTGGGCTGCTACATTTATGTGGCAGCTTTATTTGATTATTTATAATTTTTTACGAAAGGAAAAATATTTATGGAGCAACGTTTTATATTGGAGGCACAGAATATTACAAAGGTATATCCTGGTGGTGTAGTTGCAAATCACAATGTAAATCTTCAAATTCGTAAGGGTGAAGTACACGCTTTAGTTGGTGAAAATGGTGCCGGTAAATCTACTCTTATGAAAATGCTTTTCGGTATGATAAGCCCTACAAGTGGTAAGATTATAGTTGACGGTAAGGAAGTACATTTTTCTTCTTCAAAAGATGCTATAAAATCGGGACTTGGTATGGTTCATCAGCATTTTATGTTAGTACCGTCTATGACTGTTGCTGAAAATCTTATTCTCGGTGCAGAAACAGGTTCGGCAGTTAAAGTTGATAGAAAAAAAGCTATTGAGATTACAAATGAGCTTTCCAAAAACTATAATCTTAAAGTTGATGCAGAGGAGAAAGTTCAGGATATATCCCTTGCTATGCGTCAGAAGTTAGAAATATTAAAGGCACTTTATAGAGGTGCAAATATACTTATACTTGACGAGCCTACGGCTGTACTTACTCCACAGGAAACAGAGGAGCTTTTTGAACAGCTTAAACTTTTAAGGGACAAGGGACACACTATAATATTTATTTCTCATAAGTTAAATGAGGTAAAAGAACTTTGTAATCGTATGACAATACTTAGAGATGGAAAGACTATGGGAACATACGACATAGAGGACCTTGACGAAAATGAAATATCACGTCTTATGGTAGGTCGTGATGTAAGTCTTGATATAGAAAAGGATAGTGCCGACTTCGGTAAAACTATATTCTCAGTAAAGGATATTTCTTATGTTGACCAGTTTGGAAAAACTAAGGTTGACAATGTTTCATTCTCCGTTAAAGAAGGTCAGATACTTGGTGTTGCAGGTATTGACGGAAATGGTCAGTCTGAGCTTATAGAGATTATAGTGGGTGTTTTAAAACAGCAAAAAGGAAGTATCTTTATAAATGGAAAGGATATTTCAAGTGCAAGTGTTTTAAAACGTCAGGAGTCAGGTATTTCTCACGTTTCTGAGGATAGAATGAGATACGGTACTGCTCCTAAGCTTTCTTTAGAAGATAATGCTATATCTAAGATATATTATACAGATAAACTCAAAACAAGAGGGCTTTTAGACAATAAAAAGATTACAGCTTTCACACAGAAAATTTTAAAAGAGTTCCTTGTAAAATATGATAATCCTAAACAGTCTATTTCTGAGCTTTCAGGTGGTAATGTTCAGAAAGTTGTTGTTGGTAGGGAGTATGACTATAGCCCAGACCTTTTAATTATGAATCAGCCAACACGAGGCATTGATGTTGGTGCTATTGAGTTTATAAGAAAGAAAATTGTTGAGATGAGAAAAAATAGAAAGGCTGTTTTACTTGTTTCAGCAGATTTAAGCGAAATACTTTCTTTAAGCGATTCTATAATCGTTATGAATGAGGGTAGAGTAGTTGGTTATATTGATGATGTTAAAAATACATCAGAAAAAGAACTTGGACTTTATATGCTCGGTGTAAAAGAGGATTCAAAAGAGCGTATAGGAGGTGCATATAGTGAATAAAAAATTTACAGCTGTTCGTCTTTCTTGTGCTTTTGCAATCGCTATTTTACTTACAGTAGCTATAATATTCTCAATAAGTGAAGAGCCAACAACAGCTATATATAACTTGTTTTTAGGGCCTTTACAGTCAAAACGTCACTTTTTTGATGTTCTTGCAAGTAGTGTGCCACTTATGTTTACAGGTCTTGCTTTGGGACTTGTGTTTAAATCAGGTAACTTCTCTATGATAGCAGATGCGTCACTTTATACTGGTGGTGTTGTGGCTGCTGCCATAGCTATATTAATACCTATGCCTATGATAATTCACCCTATCGTTATATTTATAGTGGCTATGATAGTAGGTGGTATTATAGGAAGTATACCGGCCATACTTAAAGTTAAATTTAAGGCAAATGAGCTTGTTACATCACTTATGTTTAACTATGTATTCTTTTATTTAGGAATTTATACAGTTAACCGTTTCTTTGTAGATAGACAGGCTGGTACTTTTGCCTCTCTTAGATATTCTCCTACTGCTACACTTGGCAATATGCTTTCAGGTACAAAACTCCATTGGGGCTTTGTTATTGCCATAGCTGTTGTAATAGCTTTATATATTCTTGTTTATAAAACAAAGTTTGGTTACGAAATAAGAATATCAGGTAGTAACCCTGAGTTTGCAAAATATAGCGGTATAAATACAAGTAAGGTTATTATACTTACACAGGTTATAGCTGGTGCTGTTGCCGGTCTTGGTGGTGCTGTGGAACAGCTTGGTATGTATCAGAGATTTAATTGGCAGGATTCTCCGTCATATGCTTGGGACGGTGTTATAATAGCTATACTTGCGGGGAATAATCCTAAGTTCGTTCCTTTTGCCAGTTTATTCTTAGCTTATATAAGAGTAGGTGCAGACCTTATGTCAAGACGTTCCGATGTACAGAATGAGCTTGTTTCTATTGTTCAGGCTGTGCTTATACTTTTCATAACAGCAGAGAGATTTATGGCTCATTGGAAACAGAAACAGGAAGCTAAAAAAGCGTTAAAGGAGGAGGCATAATATGGATATTTTAAGAGATATATTAGGTGCTTTAAGTATGCCTGATTTTTACTTTGCTATGTTCCGTAGTGCCACTCCGGTACTTCTTACAACACTTGGTGCTATGATAGCGTCACGTTCCGGAACAAGTAATATTGCACTTGAGGGTATAATGCTTATATCTGCATTTACTGGTGTTGTGGTGTCTGCCTTTACACAGAGTGCTTTAGTAGGATTTTTAGGGGCAGTTTTTGCCGGTTTTGTTATAAGTAATATACTTGCATATTTCGTGTTAAAACTTAAATCTAATGCTGTTATATCAGGTATTGCTATAAATACACTTGCATCAGGTGGAACAATATTCGTTCTTTACCTTATAACCGGTGAGAAGGGTGCGTCTACATCACTTCACTCTTTAAAACTTCCTAGTATAAATATACCAGTTATACAGGATATACCGGTAATTGGTACTATACTTTCAGGGCATCATATACTTACCTATGTTGCGTTGATACTTGTTTTTGTGGTTTGGTATATGTTTAAATATACAAAACTTGGTATGCATATAAGAGCAGTGGGAGAATCACCAGAGTCAGCACAGTCTGTTGGTATCTCTGTTAATAAGGTTAAATATATTGCCCTTTCAATAAGTGGTATACTTACTGGTATGTCAGGTGCATTCCTTTCAATGGGATATGTAGGTCTTTTCTCATCAGGTATGACAGCCGGTAGAGGTTATATTGCCCTTGCAACACAGGCTATATCAGCCGGAAATGCTGTTGTAGGTATGTTTGCATCACTTATATTCGGTTTCTGTTCAAGCCTTGCAAACTATCTTCAGTCATCAGGCATACCACTTCAGTTTATACAGCTTATGCCATACTTAATAATAATAATAGTTTACACTTGGTACTGTGCTATGGTTGAAAAAAGAAAGTTAAAAAGACAGTTAAATTCAAAGAAATGAGGTGAATGAAAATGACAGAACTTCATTTACATTTAGACGGTTCATTAAGACCGGAAACCGTATGGGAATTAGGAAAGATACAGGGAATAGACTTAGGAGCTAAAGATGTAGCTGATGTTAAATATATGATGGAAGTTCCCGAGGACTGCAAGACACTTCACGATTGCTTAGAGAGATTTGAATTACCTCTTAAAGTGCTTCAGACTGCTGATGCCTTAGAAAGAGTAAGTTTTGAGCTTGTGGAGGACTTACACAATATAAATGTTGATTATGCTGAAATACGTTTTGCACCACAGCTTTCAACAGAAAAAGGGCTTACACAGGAGGAAGTTGTGGAGGCTACTATAAAAGGTGTTAAAAAGGGTATGGATAAATACCCAGATATAAAATGTGGTCTTATACTTTGTTGTATGCGTGGTGAAAATATAGAGGATAGAAATTTAAAGACAGTTGAAGTTGCCAAAAAATATTTAGGTGACGTTGTCTGTGCTATAGACCTTGCAGGTGCAGAATCCCTTTACCCAACAGAAATGTTTGAAAAGGTATTTGAAAAGGCTAATGAGTACAAATTGCCTAGAACAATACATTGTGGTGAGGCTAAAGGCCCTGAAAGTATAAGAAAAGCTCTCTCCTACGGAACAAAGCGTATAGGTCACGGAGTAAATGCTATTTATGATGAGGAGCTTGTGAAAGAATTAGTTGAAAAAGGTGTTACTCTTGAGGTTTGTGTTACAAGCAACTATCATACTAAAGTTGTGGATAGCATAGAAAAACACCCTATGAAAAAGCTTTTTGATGCAGGTGTTAGAGTTACTGTAAACTCTGATAATATGACTGTGTCAAACACAAATATCCATAAAGAGATTGAAATACTTAAAAATAAACTTGGCTTTACTGATGCTGATATTGAGAAAATTCAGAAATATGCCGAGGAAGCAAGATTTTTAAAATAATTGTGAGTGCCTTATAGGCACTCTTTTTTTATTAGAATTTTAAAGTCTTAAATAGATAATAATATGGATTTAAATTAAGTAATTTGAGGATTTCTAGGATTTGTAAAATTTATAAATGGAAGTCTGTTTTATATTCAAATACATAATATTATAAATTTTAGCAAAATAATGCTTTAACAGGAATAGTATTTTGATTATTAAGATTTGCATATATGAAATGAGAAAACATATATTAAAGGGTGATATTTTTTAATTTTATTAATATATGGTACAGATAGAAAATATTATTTTTTCTATCTAATAAGTAGCTAAATTTAAATTGGTGTATAATAAAATTTATATTATAAGTTTATTTTCCTATCTACAACAAATATAATTTTGTGTTAAAATATATATAAATAATATTTGGGGTGATAGTATGAAAAGAAAACATTTTTATTTTTCAGGTAGAGTACAAAACGTAGGATTTAGATATACAATGACTTATAATGCGAGAAATCTTGGGCTTACTGGTTGGGTTAGAAATCTGTATGATGGTCGTGTGGAGGCCGAAGTTCAAGGGAGCGAAGTTAGAATTATGGCTCTTTTAAAGAAAATGCAAAGTGGTAGTTTTATAAGAATAGATAATATTGAAGAGTATGATATGGAGCTTTTAAGTGATGAAAAAACCTTTATTGAGAAATATTAACCAATAGAAGTATATTAATTGTAATGCAAAAATAAATGTGATATAATATGTATACTTTAACTAAATGAAACATACCTTTTATATTCAAAAGAGAAGGCGTAATTACCCCAACTCTGATGATTATTTTATAGGTATTCTCACACAGTTACTGACATAAATTATTTTTTATTTATGAAAGAAGGACAGTGTTTTTTTGTGTCCTTTTTTTAGGACTTTTTTTATTTGGAGGGATAAATTCTAATGCAGTACAGAGTTGCACTAATAGGAATTGTTGTGGAAAATCCAGATTCTGTTGAGTTATTAAACGGAATACTTCACGATTACGGAAGCTATATAATAGGCAGAATGGGTATACCACATCACAGAAGAAATGTAAATATAATAAGTATAGCCATTGACGCTCCACAAGATGTTATATCTGCTCTTTCGGGTAAGCTAGGCAGACTTAAGGGAGTTAGCTCGAAAACAGTTTATTCAAATATTATATCAGAGGAAGAAATATGAGAAAACTTATTGATAAATTAGAAAAGGATAAAAAACTTTCATATGATGAGTGGAAAAGCCTTTTGGAGTATGGTTTTAAGGAGTGTAGGGAGGGTAAAGCATTACCTTTATTTGATAACGACAGTTTGCTTGCTTACGCATCTGAAAAGGCTAGAAATATAAGGCTTTGTGTTTTTGGCAATAAAGTTTATATACGAGGTCTTATAGAATACACAAATTTCTGTAAAAATGATTGTTATTACTGTGGTTTAAGGCTTGGAAATAGAGAAGTAAAAAGATATAGATTAGATAAAGAAACAATACTTAAGTGTTGCGAGGCTGGATATGAGTTAGGCTTTAAAACCTTTGTGTTGCAAGGTGGAGAGGACCCATATTTTACAGCTGAAAAAATGGAGGAGATTATAAGAGTTATAAAAGAGAAATATCCTGATTGTGCTTTGACATTATCAGTTGGCGAGAAGGATATGGAAACTTATAAACTTTGGAAAAATGCTGGCGCTGACAGATATCTTTTAAGACACGAAACAGCAGATAAAGAGCATTACGAAAAGCTTCACCCTAAAGATATGAGTTTTGATAACAGAATGGAATGTCTTAAAAATCTTAAAGAATTAGGATTTCAAACAGGTTGTGGGCTTATGGTAGGTTCTCCGTATCAGGATATTGACTGTATAGTAAAGGATATGAAGTTTATAGAAAAGCTACAGCCGGAAATGGTTGGTATAGGTCCATTTTTACCACAGCATTCAACACCTTTTCGTGATAAAAATGCTGGTGGACTAGAGGAAACTTTATTTATACTTTCCCTTGTAAGAATAATGCTACCTAGTGTGCTTTTACCGTCAACAACAGCTCTTGGAACAGTTAAAGAGGGAGGCAGAGAGCTTGGTATACTTTGTGGAGCAAACGTTGTTATGCCAAACCTTTCACCTTTAGATTATAGAGAAAGTTATCAGCTTTACGATAACAAAATATGTATGGGAGATGAGGCTGCTGAAAGCATTAAATCTCTTTCTAAAAATATGGCGAAGATAGGATATGAAGTTGTGAGAGATAGAGGGGATTCGCCTAAAATGAAATTACAGTAGGAAGAAAGGAATTTTTAAAAATATGTTTACATATAATCCAAAATCAACAAAGGCACAGGAGTTTATAAATCACGAAGAAATTTTAGAAACTCTAAAGTATGCCGAAGAAAATAAAAGTAATGAACAGCTTATTGATGAAATTATAGCTAAGGCAAAAGAGAGAAAAGGTCTTACACATAGAGAGGCATCAGTTCTTCTTGAGTGTGATATTCCTGAGAAGAATCAAGAAATATTTAAATTAGCAAAAAAGATAAAAGAGGATTTTTACGGTAATAGAATAGTTATGTTTGCACCGTTATATTTATCAAACTACTGTGTAAATGGCTGTGTTTACTGTCCTTATCATATGAAAAATAAACATATAGCTAGAAAGAAACTTACACAGGAAGAAATCAAAAAAGAGGTTATTGCATTACAGGATATGGGACATAAACGTCTTGCACTTGAGGCTGGAGAGGACCCAGTAAATAACCCTATTGAGTATATTCTTGAAAGTATAAATACAATTTACAGTATTAAGCATAAAAATGGTGCTATAAGACGAGTTAATGTAAATATTGCTGCTACCACAGTTGAAAACTACAAAAAACTTAAAGATGCTGGAATTGGTACATATATACTTTTTCAGGAAACATACCACAAAGACAGCTATGAAAAACTTCACCCAACAGGTCCTAAACATAACTACTGCTATCACACAGAAGCTATGGATAGAGCTATGCAAGGTGGAATTGATGATGTAGGCTTAGGTGTGCTTTTCGGTCTTGAGCTTTACAGATATGAATTTGCAGGACTTCTTATGCACGCAGAACATCTTGAAGCTGTTTACGGTGTTGGTCCACATACTATAAGTGTACCAAGAATACAGCCGGCTGATGACATTGACCCTTCGGACTTTGACAATGGTATTAGTGATGATATATTTGAAAAAATTGTTGCTTGTATAAGAATTTCAGTACCATATACAGGTATGATTGTATCTACAAGAGAGAGTAAAAAATGTAGAGAGCGAGTTTTAGAAGTTGGAGTTTCACAGCTTAGTGGCGGTTCTAAGACAAGTGTAGGAGGATATTCAACTCCGGAGCCTGAGGAGGAAAATTCATCACAGTTTGATTTAAGCGATAATAGAACTCTTGACGAAATTGTAAAATGGCTTATGGATTTAGGTTATATACCTAGTTTCTGTACAGCTTGTTACAGAGAGGGTAGAACAGGCGACAGATTTATGAGTCTTTGCAAGAGTGGACAGATTCAGAATTGCTGTCAGCCAAACGCTCTTATGACTTTAAAAGAGTATCTTATGGACTACGCATCAGAGGAAACTGTAAGGGTTGGCGAGGAAATGATAGAAAAGTTAGCCTTAAATATACCGAATGAAAAGGTGCGTAATATTGTAAATAAAAATCTTGTTGAAATAGAAAAAGGTAATCGTGACTTTAGATTTTAATTTAGGAGGATTTTTATGAGTATGAGTGAAACACCTAGAGGCGAAAGGGTTCATATAGCTTTTTTTGGCAGAAGAAACGCAGGTAAATCTAGTCTTTTAAATGCTGTTACAGGGCAAAATTTATCGGTTGTATCTAATGTTAAAGGTACAACCACAGACCCTGTTTATAAAGCTATGGAGCTTTTGCCAATAGGTCCAGTAGTTGTAATAGATACCCCTGGTATTGATGATGTGGGAGAGCTTGGAGAGCTTAGAGTTAAGAAAGCTAAAGAAGTTCTTAAAAAGACGGATATAGCTATTGTAGTAGTTGAAAATGAATTAGGCGATTTTGAAAACAAACTTTTAGATGATATTAAAAATAGAAACTTACCTTACATAATCGTTTACACAAAGTCTGATATATACGGTGATAGAGTTTTAGGCGAAAATGAAATAGCTGTAAGCTCTGTTGAAAATAAAGGTATAAATGAGCTTAAAGAAATGATAGGAAAGTTTAATGTAAATAAAAATGAAAAAACTCTCATTTCCCATATGCTTGATAAAGGTGATATTGTAGTTTTAGTTGTTCCTATTGATAAATCAGCACCTAAAGGCAGACTTATATTACCTCAACAGCAGGTTATAAGAGATTGTTTAGACTGTGGGGCTGTGGCTTTGGTTTGTAAGGATACTGAACTTAGGGATATTATAGATAAATTTTCTGATAATATAAAACTTGTTGTAACTGACAGTCAGATATTCCCTTTTGTTGATAAGGTTACACCTGAAAATATATTAATGACATCTTTTTCTGTGCTTTTTGCAAGATATAAAGGAAATATCGGTCAGGCAGTTAGAGGTGCTAAAAAGCTTAATGAAATTAATGACAGTAGTCGCATACTAATATCTGAGGGTTGTACACATCATAGACAATGTGGGGATATTGGAACAGAAAAACTACCTAATCTCGTTAGAAAATTTACAGGCTCAAACCCTAGTTTTGAGTTTACATCAGGTACAGAGTTTCCGGAAAATCTTTCAGACTACGACCTTGTTATACATTGTGGAGGCTGTATGATTAATGAGAAAGAAATGGCTAATAGGCTTAGAGTTGCAGAGGGTCAGGATATTCCTATGACAAACTACGGAACAGCCATAGCTTATATGACAGGGATATTAGAAAGAAGTCTTAAGCCGTTTAATGTGTTGTCGGGAGAGGTTTATTTATAGATTTGACAGAGAAAAAAGTATATATA
>JADIMX010000095.1 GCA_017694425.1 Candidatus Fimicola merdigallinarum | reverse complement strand
TCCTGAGCCAGGATCAAACTCTTAAATTAAAATCTGTCCTACCAGAATTATTCTGACTTATTTTTTCCAAAAATTACTTTGATGTTTTACATCAATTTAATTGACTTGGGTTGTGTTTTAATACACTATTTATTTTTCAAGGTTCACAGTGCAGAATTAATTCTAACAAAGAGAATATAGTTTGTCAATACTTTTTTAAAATTTTTTTAATTTTTTTAAAGCTTACTCAAAAACCGCATATTCTTGCGAAAACTTCACCTATATTTTCATTTATAACAATGTCTGCTTTCTTATCGTATTGAGTAACCGACTTATTTATAAGTATAAGTTTTTTGCCACAAAAATAATCCACAAGACCACTAGCCGGATAAACAGAAAGAGATGTTCCACCGACAATTAAAACCTCAGCATTAGATATATAATCTACAGACTTCATCAAGACTTGTTGGTTTAAACTTTCCTCATAAAGTACTATATCAGGTCTTACAACCCCTCCACATTTATCACAAAGAGTTACGCTATCCTTATCTTTCATAACGTATTCCAAATCAAATTCTTTTTTACATTTAACACAGTAATTCCTATACAAAGTCCCGTGTAATTCCAATATGTTTTTGCTCCCTGCTTTTTGATGAAGATTATCTATATTTTGGGTTATAACTGCTTTAAGTTTCCCCTCTTTTTCAAGTTTAGCCAAACCATAGTGAGCATTGTTAGGCTTTGCCTCTGGATACAAAAGATTATTCTTATAATATTTAAAGAAAACCTCTTTATTCTTTACAAAAAATGAATGACTTAAAATAGTTTCAGGATTATAACCATATTCACTTACTGCCTTATATATGCCATTTTCACTTCTAAAATCAGGTATACCACTTTCTGTAGAAACACCTGCTCCTCCAAAAAATACAATATTATCACTATTTTCAACTATATTTTTAAGTTCCATAACCTCTTTAGTCATAAAAATTCACCTCCTAAATTTATTTTATCACAAAAATTTCATACTTTAACAGAAAACATCATATTTATATTAAAAAATATTTAGAGGTGTAACTATGGCAAATAACCAAGATATTAAATTTTTAGAAGAAACTATATCAAACTTTTTAAACGATAATCCAAAGACTGGATTTATCACTTTTCAAGTTACTACAGCACAAGGTAACTTACCAGTTGAAAACGCAAGAATAACTATAAGCATACCTTTAGGAGATGATTATCACATAGCAAAAGTATTGTATTCTGACGAAAGCGGAAAAACAGAGCCTTTCCCACTACCAGCACCGGAAAGTTCTCTTTCAAATGCACCAAATTCAAAAAGACCTTACTCAGAATACAACGTATCAGCAACAGCCCCTGGATACACAACCGTTGAACTTTTCAATGTTCCTATATTTGACGGAATAAATTCTATTCAGCCTGTAAATCTTCTTCCAGCTATAAACGGAATGAACGAAGTTGTATACGAAGAAGAAAACGAAAGTCTATAAAGGAGGAATATATATGTCACAGGCAAGGTTACCATTTATACCGGAGTACATAACTGTACATCTAGGTTTACCAGACGAAGAAGCTGAGAATGTAACTCTACCTTTTCCCGAATATATAAAAAACGTAGCCTCCAGCGAAATATATCCTACTTGGCCAGAAAGTGCCATAAGAGCTAACATATACGCACAGATAAGCTACGCACTAAACCGAGTTTACACAGAATTTTATCGCAGTCAAGGTTACGATTTTGACATAACAAACACAACTCAATTCGACCAAAAATTTATAAAAGATAGAGAAATATTTGAAAATATAAGCCAAATTGTAGATGAGATATTTACAGACTATGTAACAAGACAAGGCAGTATAGCACCATTTTTTACAGCCTACTGTAACGGAACTACCACAGTATGTAACGGTCTTTCCCAATGGGGTACGGTAGGTCTTGCAGAAAGTGGTCTTACACCTTACGAAATACTACAATACTACTATGGCGATGATATAAATATAGTTAATGACGCACCTATATCAGCAAATGTGCCATCTTACCCTGGAGTACCTTTGAGACTAGGAAGTGCCGGAAACGAGGTTCGAATACTCCAACAGGAGTTAAACAGAATTTCAAGAAACTACCCCGCCATACCTAAAATAAGAAATATAAACGGTATTTTCGGCGAAGATACAGAAAATGCCGTAAGAGAGTTTCAAAGAGTTTTTAACCTTACACCTGATGGAGTTGTGGGCAGAGCAACTTGGTATAGAATAAAATATATTTATAACGGTATAAAACGTCTTAATGAGCTAACATCAGAGGCTTTAACTCTTGATGAAGTAGCCTTACCTTTCCCTCTTGTAATTTCAGAGGGAGCTAGGGGCGACTATGTAAAGATTATACAGTATTATCTTGATTTTATAGGTTATTTCTATGATAGCATACCTCAAGTTGCCATTGATGGAATATACGGACCTGCCACAAGAAATGCTGTAATAGCCTTTCAGAATTTCGCCAGACTTCCGGCAGATGGAATTGTTGGGAACGTAACTTGGTATAACCTTAATAGAGCCTATAGAGAAATACTAGAAACTATACCGGAGGGATATGAGGGTAACAATGCTGTATTATACCCTGGATATTTCTTAGAAGAAGGCAGTACCGGTGAATATGTAAGACTTCTTCAGGAATATATAAATGCAATATCTGTATATTATGACGAAGTACCACAGGTTACAGTAGATGGCTCTTTCGGCCCTTCCACAAGAAATGCAGTTATAGCAATACAAAACATAGCTGGACTTCAACCAAATGGAATTGTTGGACCTGTAACTTGGAATTATATAGCTAGAATATACAGCGACCTTTAAAACAAAAAAGGGTAGTTTTAACTAACTACCCTCTTTTACTTAAACCTCGCCTTTTTCAGGAAGTACAAGGTCACTTATCTTTGCATCAACAGTATACCCTCCCATTTCATCAAGAAGGCTTACAACCTTTATATTTTCATTATCAACAAAATAAAGCATATGTGCTATATTATTTTTCTTTGCATACTCAAAATTTTTGTCAAAGTCGTTTGTTATAAAACTATTTTGGACTATCATACCATTCTGTCTATACTTAGAGCCTATATCGTAAGCAGTTTTTCTACCTTTATCACTCCAAGCAATAAGAGTTTTAGGCTTGTTAATAAAATGTGGTCTTGTCCCTAAAATAGATAAAATATTATTTATATTAATAACAAAACCTAAAAACGGTACATCTTTACCAAAATCAATTAAAATATTATCTTGTCTTCCACCACTAACAATTTCATATTCTGTATTAACTTCATAGCCTTTAAACACAATGCCGGTATAACAGCCTACCATTTTAAGGTCTAAATAAACATATCTTTCAACACCATTAATTACTAATGTTTCGTAAAGATTTTCAAACTCATCTAAAATTTTTATAGTATCCTCATTTTTGATATGCTCTTTAATATAGCCAAAAACTTCTTTTTTCCCTACTAATTTTGAAAGATTTTTGAAAAATTCCTTACCACTATCAGATAAATCACATTTTTTAGCTATATCCTCAAAACCATACTCTCCACTAGCTAAACTTGACTTTACACTTTCCTTATCTGAAGCTAAAAATTCATCAAGTAAAGCATTTAAAAGTTTAATATTACCTACATTAATTTTAAAATCTTTAACACCACTTTTTAATATAGATTTGACAGCTAAGATTATAGCTTCTGCATCAGATTCAAAAGAATTATCACCTATAAGCCAAGCTCCAGCCTCTGTTATTTCCTTATGTTTAAACACATTACCTAAAGAGTAAAGTCTTATAGGATAATCACATTTTGAAAAATCTGTAGCAAAAATACGACAAGCACCTAATGTTAAGTCATATCTCATATTAGTTTTTTCAAAATCTACATATTCCAAAATAGGACTTTCAAAAGGCTCATAACCGTATCCTAAAAATTCATTGCTAATTCTTTTTAATATCTCATTTTTTATATTACATTCTTTGGGAAGAATATTTCTAAAGCCAACAGGTATTTGAAGTTTATTATCTATCATTTTAATCAAAACTCCTCTCTAAAAATTCACTATACTTTTAGTAAAGTACTAAATATTCTCTAAAAAGTCAATTACTAATATTTTATGGTATACTATACTTGTTTAAGAAAACTTTAAGAAAAACAAATATAAAATCTTAATTTTGATATGATATATTAAAAATCAATTAATCAGGGGGTAAAAAAATGGAAAAATTCAATATTCTTGTATGTGATGATGAAAAAGCTATTGTTGACGCAATAGAAATATATTTAAAACAGGAGGGATACAACGTATTAAAAGCCTACAACGGCGAAGAAGCCCTAAAAATATTAGATGAAAACGAGGTACATCTTATATTACTTGATATTATGATGCCAAAAATGGACGGACTTAAGGCAACTATAAAAATAAGAGAACACCTTAATATACCTATAATAATATTATCAGCTAAATCTGAGGATACTGACAAAATATTAGGTCTTAATTTCGGTGCTGACGATTATATAACAAAACCCTTTAATCCTCTTGAATTAGTTGCCAGAGTAAAGTCACAGATGCGAAGATATACAAGCCTTGGAAGTATTGCCGAAAAGACAAACATAATAAAAATTGGTGGTCTTGAACTGGATAAGGAGGCTAAAGAGGTTCGTGTTGAGGGAGAGCCGGTAAAACTTACTGCAACAGAATATGGAATACTTGAGTTACTTATGGAGAATGCGGGAAAAGTTTTCTCTATAGACCAAATTTACGAAAGTGTGTGGAACGAGCTTTCTTTCGCTCCCGAAAACACAGTTTCTGTCCACATAAGAAGAATACGAGAAAAAATAGAAATTAATCCTAAAGAACCAAGATATTTAAAGGTGGTGTGGGGAATTGGATACAAAATCGAAAAAGTCTAATACACATTCAAATATATTAAAGGGATTTATTGTAGCTCTATTTATAATAGGTATTTCAACATTTTATGTAAGTGGTTTATGGCTTACCACAAACGCTATAAAGTGGAGTGTAAACCCTCTTTTCCAAGATGATTACAGAGATACTTATTCCTTTAGAGAAACATTTGATAGACTTTTATCCTATTCAGTAGAAACAAATATGGTTTATAAAAGTCAAGGCAATATAGAAGACGGAAAAGCTATAAACGAAGATGATTTAATAGAAAGTTTTAAAAGGTACTACAATGTAGCTGACGGTATAATAACCAGCAACACAGAGATAATAAACGACAAACTAGTACTTACAGGTCAAATACCTGATTACTTAGAAGAAAACTATCTTGAGTATGAATATCTTGTAAACAATAAACTTAGCACTTACAGAAGAATATATATACAAAATCAGCTTAACACCTACAGCTACGAAAAAAATTACTTAGATTCCTTTAAAAACTTCTACTACTGTATTGAAGATGAAAAAGGTAATCCTATATACGGAAATGCAAAAAGCGAGGATATTTTAAAACTTAAAAACTATTTTATACAGCAAGATGACCTTACAACAAATAAAATGGGTAAATCTTCTTCTGATTTTTACAGTAAAAATATAGCTCAAAAAAACTATCGTTTGTATGCCGGTGTACCTGATAACTTCGTTGATGGCGATACTTTCTATACAGAAAACGAAGCCTTTAACGGTGCTAAAAACGGTACTCCCTACTCGTTAGCTATACTATTTACATCTTTAATTTTATGTATACTTATGGCTGTGTATATAATACGAATGGCAGGACAAACAGAAAGACGTGGAGCTGTAAAACTTTCGGGTATAGATAGAATATATAACGATATACACCTTTGGCTAGTTGTCGTATCGGAAGTATTTCTTTTTGTTGTTTTTATGAACACGCTACACCCACTATATCAACAGGATAAAAATATTTTCACCTATATAGCAATTATAATACAATATATAGTATTTCTTGCTATGACACTTATAGGTCTTAGCTTTTTATGTTCTATGTCCAGACAGTTAAAATCAAAAAGACTTATAAACCATACCTTAATTGTAACATTGATAGTGAAAATAGGAAGATTTTTCAGTAATAAATCCTTTAAAGGTTGGATACTGTTTGTAATACTTATGTACACAACTATAAACAGCATTTTAATAGTATTGTTAATGAAATCCACAAGACTTTTCACTTTTATATTTGCCATAACCTTTGTAATATTTAATCTTCTATTCTTAATTGTGCTTTTAAAAAGTTTAAACTCTATTGCAACAATAATGAATATAGCAAGACAAATATCTACAGGAAACTTTAATGATACAATAGATATGAAAAAAATATCTCCGTCTTTCACAAACCTTGCCAAAGACATAATAAATATACAGCAAGGTCTTAAAACCTCAGTTGAGGAAGCTGTAAAAGGCGAGAGAATGAAAGCAGAGCTTATAACAAATGTATCTCACGACTTAAAAACACCTTTAACATCAATAATAACATACATAGACCTTTTAAAGAACGAGCATTTAAATAATGAGCGTGCTGACGGCTATGTGGAAATATTAAACGAAAAAGCATTAAGGTTAAAAAGGCTTATTGAGGACCTTATTGAGGCAAGCAAAGCATCAAGCGGAAATCTTAAAGTAACAAAACAGAGAATAGACCTTAGACAGCTTTTTATGATGGCAAGTGGGGAATTTGAAGATAAACTTGAGGAGGCAGGAATAAGTTTCAGAATAAACGCCGACGAGGAAACTATAATATATGCTGACGGAAATCATATGTGGCGAATAATAGAAAACCTTATATCCAACGCATTAAAATATTCTATGCGTAACTCAAGAGTGTATGTAAACATATTTAAAACTGCCACAACCGGTGTTCTTGTTATGAAAAATATATCTGAAATACCTCTTGATGTAAGTCCAGAAATGCTTACAGAAAGATTTGTACGTGGTGAGGAGTCAAGGACTACAGAAGGCTCCGGCCTAGGGCTTTCTATAGCAAAAAGCCTTTCCTTATTACAAGGTGGCGACTTCTCTATAAGTGTAGACGGCGACTTATTTAAGGCAACTGTAACAATGCCTTTATGGGAAGATGAAGAAAGTGACAACTAAAATTAAAGCCCTTACAGGGCTTTTTTTACTGTTGTAAAATTATAAATATGTAATGAATGGTCTTGCAATTACACTAATATTTCTTGTTTCCTATATTTGGGTATAAATACTATATGATATTTATATCTCATTTTAGAATGGAATAAACTATTTATGTCATTTATAAAAAATCTCCTATGATTTTATTTTTAGTCAAAAGACTAATTCTATCATAGGAGTTTTTTTACTTTTATATAAGATTTTTTACCCATATCCTATTGATTATAAATCAAAACCAACCGTTGAACAGGCAGTTTGCTAAACTTTTTTCTTGTTATAAGATTATAAAGATTTAATAAATAGTATTACAATTACACTAATATTTCTTGACTTCCACTAAAAGTAGCTATTTTTGCCTACTTACTCTATCCGCCCATAAATTAGTATATATATTCTTATAATTAATTTTTATGTAATCTTTTATTGTATTTTTATTTCTACCTACTGCATCTAAATAGTATCATATGCACCAAAAAGGATTAATCTACTTTTTAAATATCCCATAAATTGCGATACACTTAAGCGAGAATATATGTATATGGTCTTTAGAAGCTTCTCACTCTATTATTTCAACCTCTTTCACACAACATCATTAATATTTTCCCATATTTCTCAACTACTACATTTTGGTGCAAATACTATACTCCATTTAGAATTTTATAAACTATTTATATCTTCTATAAAAATTTTTACCCATAACCTATTGGCGACAATAAATAAAAGGTCGGTATAAACCGACCTTTTATTATCTCTTAAATCTAGCCTCTAATCTATATATAGGCATACCCTTTGATGAGAATTTCTCCTCATATTCTGTCATAATATTACCCTCATAATCGCTATTGTGAAGGTCTAAAGATATGTTTGAAAGTTTCCAGTCATCAGCACAAAATTCGTTTAATGAGAACTCAAAAAGACCTCTATTATCTGTTTTAAAGAATACCTCTCCCTCGTTACCTAAAACATCTTTGTAGCTTTCAAGGAAGTTTCTGTGTGTAAGTCTTCTCTTTGCCCATCTTTTCTTTGGCCAAGGGTCACTAAAGTTTAAGTAAATTCTCTTTATTTCAGAAACCTCAAATATATCTGAAAGTTTTTCAGCATATCCACATATAATAGCTATATTCTCTGCATCTTTCTCAATTTTGCTTGTAGCTATACCGGCAACAGTAGCCTGTCTTTCAATACCAACAAAATTTACATCTTTGTATCTTCTGGCATTCTCTGTTATAAATCCACCTTTACCACAACCTATTTCAACATAAATAGGATTATCGTTTTTAAAATATTCTCTCCATTTGCCTTTCATTTCAAGAGGCTCTCTTATTACGTGTGGATTTGTAGTAAGTTCTGCCTCTGCCCAAGGTTTTCTTCTTGTTCTCATATTACTCTCCTTTAATTTGTATTATTTATTCATCTTTCGCCCAATCATAAGAATACTTAACAGCCTTATTCCAGCCTTTTATCTTCTTCTTACGTTCACAATCATCTATATTAGGATAAAATGTTTTGTCTATATTCCAGTTTTTCATAACCTCATTTTTATCTTTCCAATAGCCTACAGCAAGACCTGCAAGGTAAGCTGCACCCATAGCTGTTGTTTCAACGCAACAAGGACGCCTTACCGGTGCATTTATAAGGTCTGACTGTATCTGCATAAGAAAATCGTTAGCACTAGCACCACCGTCAACTTTAAGTGATGAAAGCTCTATTCCCGAATCAACTTTCATAGCCTCTATAACATCATTAACCTGATATGCTATAGACTCAAGAGTCGCCCTTATAATGTGATACTTATTAACTCCTCTAGTTATTCCAACAATAACACCTCTTGCGTACTGGTCCCAATGAGGTGCTCCAAGACCTGTAAACGCCGGAACAACGTAACAGCCATTTGTATCATTAACCTTTTTTGCCATATACTCAGAATCCTCAGCAGAATCTATAAGCCTAAGCTCATCTCTAAGCCATTGTATAGACGCACCTGCCACAAATATAGAGCCTTCAAGGGCATATGTAATTTTACTGTCAAGCCCCCAAGCTATAGTTGTAACAAGACCATTTTTAGAAAATACCGGCTTATCCCCCGTATTCATAAGCATAAAACAGCCTGTACCGTAAGTATTTTTAACCTCTCCTGCATTAAAGCAAGTTTGACCAAACAAAGCTGCCTGCTGGTCGCCTGCACAACCGGCAATAGGTATTTCACCACCAAAAAATTTAGAATGAGTGTAACCGTAAACACAGCTAGAAGGTTTTACAGTTGGCAACATAGATTTAGGAATATCAAGTATTTCTAATATTTCTTCGTCCCACTCTAATGTATTTATATTAAAAAGAAGTGTTCTTGACGCATTTGAATAGTCAGTAATATGAACTTTACCCTTTGTAAGTTTCCAAATAAGCCAAGTTTCAACTGTACCAAAAAGAAGCTGGCCTTTTTCTGCCCTCTCTCTAGCATTAGGCACATTGTCAAGAATCCACTTTATCTTTGTGCCTGAAAAATAGGCATCTATTATAAGACCTGTTTTTTGTCTAAAAAATTCTGTTAAACCTCTGTCTTTAAGCTCATCACAATATTCAGATGTTCTTCTGCATTGCCACACAATAGCATTATATACAGGTTCGCCGGTTTTCTTATCCCAAACAATAGTTGTTTCTCTTTGGTTTGTAATGCCTATACCTGCAATATCGCTGTATGATGCGTCTATTTTCTCCATAGCCTCAACTGTAAGCCCCAGTTGTGATGACCATATCTCATTTGCATCTTGTTCAACCCAGCCTGGTTTTGGAAAACGCTGTGCAAACTCCTTTTGGGCAGTACTACATATTTCGCCTTTCTCGTTAAACAGTATACACCTATTGCTAGTTGTACCTGCGTCAAGAGCCATAACGTATTTTGACATATATACTCCTCCGTAAAACTATCGAATTTTAAGTTCTATAAATCACGCCATAATCTCTATTATACATAATATTATCCCTAAAATATATAGTTTATTTACATCTTATACTTTTATTTATCATAAAAACAGAAAATATTGAAACTATAAATTCCGATGCTGTAAGTGTCCACCAAACTCCAATCATTCCAAAAAGTTTTGACATAATAAAAGCCATAGGAATAATTACAACAAAACCTCTTAAAACCGATATAACAAAAGCAGGCTTAGGATTATCTGTAGAGCTAAAAAATATTGCTGTAATAACATTTATACCTACAAAAACAAAAGCTGTAAAGTAGTACTTCATACCTTCAACAGCCATATTTGCAATAGTCAAATCATTTTCGCTATTAAATATAGCAACAATAGGCTCTGCGTATATAAAAGAAATCAAATATATAGCTACAGAAAAGACAATGGCAGTAGTAACACCATACCTATAAACCTTGACTACATTTTCCTTTTCGCCCATACCATAAAACTTACTAGCTAGTGGTTGCATACCCTCAGATATACCAGTAAAAACAGCTATTATAACAAGAGCAATATTTACTATAATTCCATAAACAGCAACACCAGTATTACCAGCAAGACCTAATATTACGAAATTAAATACAACTATAACTACACCTGAAGATACTTCGCTTATAAGAGAAGAAACACCTAAAGCTCCTATATCCCTTATTACTGGCAATTTAAGTTTCATAGGTTTAAAATGGAATGAATTTCTCTTTCTAAGCATATGAGTCATTTGTATACAAAGACTTACAACCGGTGCAGTACCTGTTGCCAAAGCTGCCCCAAACATTCCAAGGTTCATAATAAACACATAAATATAGTCAAGAATAATATTTGATATGCTACCACAAAGCATAGCTACCATAGAAAGTTTTGGGTCATTATCGTTTCTAACAAAACAAAGCATTGTATTATTAAGCATAAACATAGGTGAAAATGTAAGAATAACTCTTAAATAATCACTTGTCATTTCCTTTATAACGCTGTCTGCACCTAAAAGAACACTTATATCTTCAGAAAAAAATGTTCCCATAAGCACAAGTATAGAAGAAACCATTAAAACAAAGTATATTGCTTGAGTAAAAACCTTATCCGACTTAGATATAGAAAACCTTGTAGATGCCCCCATACCTATCATAAGCCCTGCACCCTGTATAAGATTAAAAAATGGTAGGGCTAAATTCATAGCCGTAAGACCGTCTGCCCCTACTCCTCTTGCAACAAACACTGTATCAGCCAGTATATAGGCAGAAATACCAATAATACTAATAATATTTAGGAATACATATTTAGCAAACAAACTTCCTATACTCTTATTTTCCATATTCCCCTCCAAAAAAATACACTCTAAAGTTGTACTAGCAAGATACAAATTCAGAGTGTGAAATATTTAGAATATTTTATCATAATAAATTTTTAAAGTCTATATTATAAAAAAAATAAAACCGTTGTTATTACAACGGCTTTTAAGAAATTGCGGAGACAGGATTTGAACCTGTGACCTTCGGGTTATGAGCCCGACGAGCTACCGAACTGCTCCACTCCGCGTCATCAATTATTTATCTACTGATAACTATACCACTTTTATATTTATAAGTCAATAGAAATAAGATAATTTATATCCCCTATTTGTGACATTTTTCTAAGGATTTTTTCATTTTAATGTAATATCGTAACCTATAAGCTTTAGTATAAGCCAAAAAACTATCCTGTATCACTAGCTTTTACTATATTTTATAGCCATCACTAACCCTACCTAAACTAACTAAAAAATACGCAAAATCTATATACCGTCTTTATAACACTTTTTAAGTCTTTCACCTCTCTTTTTATAATCCGGCATATATTTTTCCATAACACCGTAAAAATCTTTACTATGATTTTGATGTATAAAATGGACAATCTCGTGTAAAGCTACTTCCTCAATGCACTCTATATCAGCCTTAATAAGCTGAAGATTAAGTCTTATACTCTTTTTAGCCGGAGTACAGCTACCCCACCTTGTTTTCATATTGCGTACAGTAATTTTAGGAAAAGGCACATTATATTCTGTGCTTAAAAGATTTCTCATTCTCTCTACACAACTTAAAAATACTTCACAAGCCCTATGTGAAAGCCAATACATATATTGTATTTTAATGCTTTCATCATCATTATGTTTAGTATATATGCGTATAACTTTATTATTCAAATCACGCTCTATAAAATTTTTATTATCTTTATGTATTTGTATTTTAAACATTTCGCCTATAAAATATACATTTTTATTGTCATAAATTTTGTTGTCGACTAAATCTTTTTGATTTAGCTTTATTTTTTCAATATTTTCATCTATCCAATAGGCTTTAGATACTACAAAATCATTTATAGTTTTAAAAGGCACTCTAAATGGTGCAGAAACTATAATTTCGCCTTTAGAATTTATACGCAAATTAACACGTTTTATATTTTTTCTAATGAGTGTATATTCAAATTTTTTATTATTATAAAAAAAGCTATAAATATCCATAATATAAACCCTTTCAAAAAAACTTAAGGTCGGCAAATTTTGCCGACCTTAATTATTATAAAACTTTTAGTTACTTTCTTCAACATCATTAGCTTCTTCGCTTGAAATAGCTTTATAGTACTGTTCAAGTACTGCTGTTTGAAGTTTCTCTCTCGTTTCAGCATTTATAGGGTGTGCTATATCCCTAAACTCTCCATCTGAAGTTTTTCTACTAGGCATTGCTATAAAAAGACCGTCTTCACGTTCAATAACCTTTATATCATGTACAACAAACTCATTATCGAATGTTACAGATACAACAGCTTTCATTTTTCCATCTTTAGTAACTTTCCTTACTCTAACGTCAGTAATGTTCATAAAAAATCCCCCTTGTCTGCTGAATGTTGATAAAAAACAACAGCACTCTTATGTATTTTACTTGATGTTTAAATAACAGTTCCTTTGCTTATGATAACAGGCTTGCCTTCCTCACCGATAATGCTCTTTCCGTCAGAAACAACAACATCTTTATCAAGTATTGCATTTTCAACAACACAGTTGTTTCCAATATAGCTACCCTCCATAACTATGGAGTTTTTAACAGTTGAGTTTTCGCCTGTATACACTTTACGGAAAACAACAGAATGTTCTATTTTACCGTTTAATATACTACCACTACCAACTATTGTATCGCTAACTTCTGCACCTGCGTTATATTTTGCTGGAGGTTCGTCTTTTGGTTTTGTTTCAACGTATGGAGCCTGTTTTGTAAATATATCTCTAACTTCTCTTTCGAGGAAGTCCATATTTGTATTAAAGTAATCATTTACGCTACCTGAAATTGAGCTCCAGTAACCGTCAAATTCATAACCATAAATTTTAAGTGTTTTTCTAAATCTTATTATAATATCTTTAACTAAGTCATATCTTCCCTCTGGTATAATCTGACTAAGAAGACTTATTAAAAGCGTTCTTGAAATTACATATATACCGAGTGAAGCATTTGAAGACTGTGCCTGTAAAGGTTTTTCTTCAAATTCACAAAGACGTTTTTCCTCATCCATTTCAAGAATACCGAATTTTGAAAGGTCTTTACCCTCCATATTTTTATATACAACAGTAATGTCAGCACCTTTTTCAACGTGGTACTTAATTACTTCGCTATAATCCATTTTATAAACTGTATCGCCTGATGTTATAACAACGTAAGGCTCATTACTTCTTTTAAGGTATGTAAGATTCTGATATATAGAATCGGCAGTACCTCTAAACCAGCTATTATCGTTACGGCTAGTATATGGTGTGAAAACGAAAAGACCTCCCTGTTTTCTACCAAAGTCCCACCATTTAGAAGATGTAAGGTGGTCCTGTAAAGAACGTGAGTTATACTGTGTAATTACAGCAACTTTACCTATGCCAGAATTTGACATACAGCTAAGTGTAAAATCTATTGCTCTATAACAACTAGCAACTGGCATAGCAGCAGCAGCTCTAAGTTCTGTAAGAGTTCCAAGTCCTTCGCTATTGCCTCCGGCTAAAATGATACCTATCGCTTTCATAATGACGCCCCCTCTTTTATAATTGATTTTCCGCTTAAAAGTCTATTTTCAGGGTAATCACTCTCTACTGTGTTGCCATAAAGTACACAGTTCTTTCCAATCTCAACATTTGAAGGAATAGTTGTATTATCCCCAACAACTGTAATACCTGTATTGTAAATTTTAGGTTTACTTTCGTTTTCAATATTTTCGCCGATACCCATTTTAACATTTTCGCCAACAGTACAGTTTTCATCTATAATACATCTTTCAATGTATGAGCCTGCTCCTATAACAGAGTTTTCCATTATAATAGAATCTCTTACAACTGCACCTTTTTCAACAATAACCCCTGGCCCAAGGACAGAGTTATAAACTTCTCCATAAACCTCAGAACCTTCAGATGCTATACTTGTAGAAAGTTTCGCACCTTTAGCTGTATACTGTGGTGGCTGGTGGTCACTATTTGTGTAAATTTTCCAGAAATCCTCATAAAGATTGAATTCAGGAAGGGTTTTTATAAGCTCCATATTAGCCTGCCAATATGACTCTATTGTACCAACATCTTTCCAATAATCTTTAAATCTGTAAGCGTACATTGTCTGACCTTCATCAAGCATTTTAGGGATAATATGCATACCAAAGTCACTATCAGGGTGAACCTTACTATCTTCAATTAAAGCCTCACGAAGTCTTGACCAAGTAAATATGTAAATACCCATAGACGCAAGATTACTCTTAGGGTTTGCTGGTTTTTCTTCAAATTCGTAAATTTTGTCGTTTTCTTCAGTATTCATAATACCGAAACGACTTGCCTCCTCAAAAGGAACTTCCATAACAGCGATAGTTGCTGCACAATTATTAGCTTTATGGAATTCAAGCATTTTTGAATAATCCATTTTGTAAATATGGTCACCTGATAAAACAAGAACGTATTCAGGGTTATTACTATCAATATATTCAATGTTTTGGAATATGGCATTTGCTGTACCCATAAACCATTCTCCAGAATCTCCACCACCTTTAACGTGTGGTGCAAGGATAGTAACTCCACCATTTCTCTTATCAAGGTCCCAAGGGATACCTATACCTATATGCTGGTTAAGTCTTAAAGGTTGATACTGTGTAAGAACTCCTACTGTGTCAACTCCAGAATTTATACAATTGCTAAGAGGAAAGTCAATTATTCTGTATTTCCCTCCGAAAGTAACAGCTGGTTTTGCAACATTTCTTGTTAAAATCCCAAGTCGACTACCTTGTCCTCCGGCTAGTAACATAGCCATCATTTCTTTTTTTCGCATAAACTCTTTACCCCCAATGATGCTATTTCATAAAACTAAAAGTTAATTTTATCAAAACGCAGTAAAAATTTTATGTAAACGCAATATAAAATATACAATTTACACTAATATAATAACACAAAATTTTACAGTTGTACATTAAAATAAGAAAATTTTAATATTTTCATCAATTTTTTTTGAATATTTTTATATTCTGTATACAATAAGCATTTACTTAATAT
>JADIMX010000094.1 GCA_017694425.1 Candidatus Fimicola merdigallinarum | reverse complement strand
GTTGTATTCAGTTATCACAAACCATAAGCAATTATGCTGAAAATACAAAAAATATATCAGAAAAGATAAATGAAAATCCAAATCAAAAGTTTTTGATGAGAACTTGGCTTGTCAGAGCAGGAATGATTGGTGCTGAATATAAATTTGCAAGAAAAATGTTTACACAAAATCTTAAAGGTAATTCAGCTTGGGTTAATAAAGTTGATGTTGAAGAAGTAAGTAATGCTAAAATTGAAGAAATAGATGAAGAACAAAATTTTGAAGATGAAGAATCTGAGAATTATATTTCAATGGAAATGTGAAAGGAGAATTTAAAGTGTTTTTATTAACATACGATATTTATATGAGTGAAGAAAAAATGAAAGAAATATTGCCACAGGCACAAATTGAAATGAGATGCCTTTTGAAAGGTTATAGACTTAAGTTTGTAAAAATATATGAAAATATAGTTCTAAAATTATTAAAAAGTGATTTAGATATGTGTGTACCGGCAGTTATATGGAACATCAAAGAAAGTGAATTGACTGATATAGAAAAAATATATTCCACAGAAAGTTATGATAAATTTTATTTTCATATTACAACAGAAAATACAGATATAGTAACTGTTGCTTACATACCTAAAAATACAGTTACTATGTTTCCTACAAATGAATATATTGAAGATATTATAAAAGCATATGAAGAACAAAACTTTGATTTTTGTTGTATTGAATATGCTTTGGATAATGTAGAACAAGAAAGAAGGTAGGTAATATGGCACTTTACACCAACGAACAAATACAAAGAGCAAATGACTCAAGCCTTGAAACTTATCTTAGAAAAAAGGGCGAACAATTAAAACCTTCAGGAACAGAGTTTATATTAATATATAAAGACAGCACAGGAACACACGATAGTATTACAATACGAAGTAATAAATGGTATGACCATAAAAATGGAATAGGTGGATATCCAATTCAATTTATGAAAGAGTTTTATGGTTTAAATTTTAGAGATGCATTAAAAGAATTATTATATGGTGAAGAACCTATGTTAAATGGTTGGACTGACTCTTCGGAGTCAGTTCCCAATCATAAAAAACAAAATGAATCTGTATCTGAAAAACAAAAAATTCCTTTAAATACAGAAATGTTTTCAAAAGAAAAAAGAGAAGCATCTAAAAATACAAATGAAGAAATTAATATTCCTAAAAAGGCTGAATTCATTCTTCCTGTAAAAGCTAATAATAATTATAGGCTATTTGAATATCTTACAGAAAAAAGATATGTATCAAAGGAAGTAGTAGAAAAGTTTGTAGATAAAGGCTTGATATATCAAGAATCTAAATATAGAAATGTAGTTTTTCTTGGAACAGATAAAAACGGTGTACCTAAATCAGCCAGTAAAAAATCAACATCTAATAATGGAAATAGATTTAAAATTAAAGTTGCAGGCTCTGATACATCATTTGGTTTTTGTTGGAGGGGCGAAAGTGAAAGAGTTTTTGTATTTGAAGCATCTGTTGACCTTATGTCATTTATAACACTTTCAAAAGAAAACTGGGAAAATGATAATTATATAGCTTTAGATGGACTTTCACCAAAACCACTATTAAGATTTATTGAAGAAAATAAAAACATAAAAGAAATATATTTGTGTTTAGATTATGATATTGCAGGAATAGAAGCTAATGAAAAAATAAAAGATATGCTTGATGAAATGTATGGCGATAAAATAAACACAGTTATAATAAAGCCATTATATAAAGATTGGAATGAAGAATTGAAGGCTAAAAACGGTAAAGAAGCATTGATGATACAAATGCACCCTAAAAAAGAAAGCTGTAAGAAAACTATTAAAAATCTTATATCTTTAAATAAAAATAATGAAAATAAATATATATCTTGGCGAAATAAAGGATATGAAGAAAATGGCATAAATTTTTACATAGACCAAATAAAAAGAGATTTTGTTTTGATAGAAAAATCAGTTGAAATATTAGATGATGAAAATATAAAAATATTAAGGGGTGCTTTTTTAAGGCTAGCTGACATATCAGCTTCTATTATCTGTAAATCAATGAAAGATAATAATATATCTACATATATTGATGTTATGCTACAAATAGAAAAGGAATATAAACCCTATAAAGATAAATGTGTAATGAAAAACAGAATAGAACAAATAAAAGAAGAGATTGGCTACTTGGAAAATAGTTTTATTGACAATAGCCAATCTTTTTTATTATGGGCAAAAAAATTTGTTAAACACATCTATAAAAGCTGAAATATATGCTGGAACAGATTATATAAAAGAATTGGAAAGAGTAAAAATAACAGAACAATCACAACAACCACAACAACCACAACAACCACAAATGACTATGAATATGTGAGGTGAATATATTGGAAAACTTAATAAAACTTACACCACTATTTTTGATATTTAGTGTTTTTATGATTTTTATGTTTTTGGCTGACAGAAAAACACTAAATATAAAAAGTAAAACAGTAGGTGACGGTCAACATGGTTCTGCAAGTTTTGCCACACCCAAAGAAATAAGTAAATCTTTTAAGCGTGTTGATTATGAACCTAACTTATGGAGAGAAGGAAAGATAAAAGATTTACCACAAGGAATAATTATTGGCTGTAATATCGTTAAATTTGGTAGAAAGAAAAAAGTGTCTGCAATAGTTGATGAGGGAGATGTTCATTCGCTTATGATAGGTGCAGCAGGTGTTGGAAAGACTGCAAAATTCTTATATCCAAACATTGAATATTGCTGTGCAACAGGTATGAGTTCGTCACAAGCGATACGAAAGGAGACCTACTAAGAAGCTATGCACCTATTGCCAAAAAGTATTATGGTTATGATATTTCAGTACTTGATTTAAGAAATCCAACACAAAGTGATGGTTTTAATATGCTTCATATGGTTAACAAATATATGGACGAATATTTGCAAACAGATTCACTTGTGGCAAAAGCAAAAGCTGAAAAGTATGCAAAAATAATATCAAAAACAATTATGAATTCAGGTGGATTTGATTCAGCAAATGCAGGACAGAATGCATTCTTTTATGACTCGGCAGAAGGTCTTATTACTTCTGTGATTTTAGTTATTGCAGAATTCTGCTCACCATACAATGATACAGAAAATATAGAAGATAAAGGCGAAGAAAGACATATAATAAGTGTATTTAAACTTATACAGGACTTACTTGCTCCTTCGGAAGTTAAAGGAAAAAGTCAGTTTAAATTGCTTATGGAAAAACTTCCGGAAGAACATAAAGCAAGATGGCTTTCAGGTGCTGCACTAAATACATCTGACCAAGCAATGGCATCTGTACTTTCAACAGCATTATCAAGATTAAATGCTTTTCTTGATTCTGAAATAGAACAGCTTTTATGTTTTGAAACAAAGATAGATACTGAAAAGTTCTGTAAAAATAAATCGGCAGTATTTTTGATTATGCCGGAAGAAGATGATAGCAAATATTTTTTAATTTCATTAATTGTACAACAGCTTTACAGAGAAATGCTTTCAATAGCTGATGAAATGGGAGGTAAACTGCCTAACAGAGTGATGTTTTTTCTTGATGAGTTTGGAACACTTCCAGCTATACAATCAGCTGAAATGATGTTTTCAGCCAGTCGTTCAAGAAGAATAAGTTTTGTACCGATAATACAGTCTTTGGCTCAGCTTGAAAAGAACTATGGAAAAGAAGGTGCTGACATAATAATTGATAACTGTCAGATATGTATATATGGAGGTTTCGCACCTAATTCAGAAGCTGCAAATGTACTTTCAAAAACATTGGGAGATAGAACAGTTATGACAGGAAGTATATCACAGGGTAAAGACAAATCAAAATCATTACAGATGACAGGAAGACCTCTTATGACACCTGATGAATTGAAAACAATGCCCAAAGATACATTTATTGTTACAAGAACAGGTGCGAAACCTATGAAGACAAAGCTTCATTTATTTTTTGAATGGGGAATTGAATTAAATGAGAAATATCCGTTGAGAGAAGCTGTTGTAAGAAAAGTTGTATATGCAGATAAAAAGACAATAGAAAACGCCATATTGAAAAAGTATGGTGAAGAAGTGGTAAATACTGAAATAAAAGAAAATGAAAATTTACCTTTAAAGGCAGGAATTAAAGATATATTGAGAAATATGAAAGAATGATTTTATAATATCAAAAAAGTTGATGAACCATGGCATAGCTTTTAGATATTACAAGGTTTCTTATTTTTAAAAACATAAAGTAAGAAACCTAAAAAAATACATAGATTACACCAAGGGGAAAGTCCGACTTTTTTAGAGCTATCTATTATATTA